>JAUNAE010000269.1 GCA_030527765.1 Eubacteriales bacterium | reverse complement strand
CCACAGGTGTGGTGTGGAGCAAAAGTGTGCAACTTGTTATTGCAATTTTGGTAATGAATATATTGAGTAAAAAGTGAAACTAAATTTACGAACGAGCCTCGAAATGCAATACTTTTGTATTGGTATTTGAGGCTCGTTTTTTATGAAAGGAGCTAAAGGTTTCATGAGGAAAGGAATATAAGAAAATGAAACTACATTTTTGAAAAGTTAAATGGAACATGGAAAGTGATTAACAGGTAAGCGGATCATGAAATAATACTTCGTTGCTATGTCCTTATTGACTTAAAGGTCGACAAGTTAACTCATCAGGATTTAGGACAGATGCAGATGTATGTGAATTATTATGATAGATACGAAATTGTAGACGGAGAGAATCCAACGATTGGCATTCTGATGTGCAAGGAAAAGGACGATGCTCTGGTAGAAATTACCTTGCCAAAGGATGCAAATATCTATGCTTCTGAGTACAGCCTATACTTGCCGGATAAGAAACTGTTACAACAGAAGTTAAAGGAATGGATTGCAGAAGAATCTGGAGAAATATAGAATAGGCATTTAATTGTGCAACAACTCGTTGCACAGTTATTTACAGACATGAATCCAAAAATTTGTGGCATATAAAATGAATAATGAAGTTACATAGCAGTCTTGTGATCGTCATGAGGCTGCTATTGTTTTGCCTGAAATCCGGCAAAAAAATAAATCTCAGGAGGTAAGAGCAATGATGGATTTCAACGAATTTGCCAGTAAACTGGAAAACAACTTAAAGGTGGCACTGGAAGATGGTCCGCTTGGTGCGACGGTCAAAAGAAATGCGGTAGAAAAGCTGCAGGGTGAGTCCTATTCCGGATTAACGATTCAGCCGAAAGACAGCAATCTTGGCATGAATATCAACCTGGATTCTCTCTATGAGCAGATGGAAATGGGAGTCGGTTATCAGACCATTGTAGCCCAGACATTAAATCAAGCAACCGAATTTATTCAGGATACACCTCAGTTTGATCTGAACAGTATCACAGAGTATTCCCAGGCAAAGGAGCACTTGTTTGTAGATGTGGTTGGTGCAGAGAGAAATGCAGAGATTCTTGCGAAAGTACCGCATACGAGAGTAGAGCATATCCGTTATCAGGTCGAGGTGGATGCAATTCCGAAGATGCTTTTTGATAATGAACAGTGGCGGCAGATCCAGTCCGGTATCCAGCAGGAACTGGATGTTCGGATCTATGCGAAGCCGGAGTTCTCGGCACAGCAGATGGATATGGTTAAGAGAGCTCTGATCACAGAGTCTCACGGCTATATCACGATGGATGATGTATCGCGCATTGCGGATCCGTCACAATCTGCGGATGAAATGAAGCGGATGCTTCGGGATGTCAGAAAAGAAAGTATGCAGCGGCTCAGTGCTGAGAAGGAAACTGCGGATGCGCAGGTAGGACTTCAGGAAAATGGTCATTATCGATACTACTCCACACAGCGTCCGGTTGGTCCGGGCACTTTCCCGAAAGACGGTGTGGAATTGATCGGGTTTGAAAACTTTGATCAAAGACAGTCTGTCGATGACGGGAAAGTTCAGGCATGGGGCTACGTGGAGTACAAAGAACCGCTTACAAAAAAACAGCAGACCGATTACGAGCTTCGCCCTGCAGAAAGTCATCTATCAAAGGCAACAGGACAGGATCGCACCGAGGTGGCAAAAGAACCCGTAAGGACAGCCGAAAAGAGAGTAGAAGCAGGAACCGTTGTTCCAAAAACCGGAGCAGGAAGGAAACGGTCGGTACTGGCGGACCTTCATGACAAACAGGCAATGGTCGCAGGAACAAAGGTATCCGGAAGAACACAGAAACAGATGAAGGAGGAACCAAGATGAGGCTGAATGTAGAAGAGATGAATTTTCTTGCTGCGCTGGATACTGCGACGAAAGATGCGGTGGTTCAGGATATCCTGAGCAGTCTTCCGTATTTTGAGAGCAAGGAACTGGAAGAGATTGCAGAGCGTGTACTTCTTAAGCTGGATGCCATGAGCGAAGCTGAGTTCACGGCTCTTGATATTGAAATATACAAGGAGGACCGAAGCCATGAATGAGGACAGAATCATTTCAAAAGAGGAACCGTTGTTCCAGGAGGAAACGATAAAAAAGGCGATGGAAGCCGCCGGATACACCTATGACGAAATCGAAAGCAGTGAAGGAAATCTGCGATTCTTCGGAGCTGGAAGTGTGCTGCGGATGGACAGCTGGAATGAGGCTGCAGAATGGCTGGAGGGAATTTCCTTTGATGATCCGCAGGTGTCAGACCGGGTGGAGGGGATCCTGCATCCGGAAAGATTTACCCATGACCGGTATTCCATCTATCAGCTGAATCACGACAAACCGCAGACACATGCCTTGTCTTTCGCATCATATTCCGAAGTGCAGAAGATGGGGATAGCAGTCGATCCGAAGAACTATGCCTGTGTTTATTACGACACGCTGAAGCCGGGAGAGACGCTGGACAGTATCTATGAGCGATTCAATCTATATCATCCGGCAGACTTCCGGGGACATTCCTTAAGTGTCAGTGATGTCATAGTTCTTCATCAGTCCGGCGTGGATACGGCATATTACGTGGATTCCTTCGGATTCAAGCAGGTGCCGGAGTTCACCGCGCATAATCCGCTGGAAAAGGTCGAGGAGCTGCTGGAAGATGACTATGGTATGATAGACGGCATCATTAACAACGGTCCCAGAAAAGATGAACAGGAAAAGGACGGAGGCAGAAAGTCATCCATCCTGGATAAACTGAAGGAAAAGAAGCAGGAAGCAGAAGAGCAGGCTTTAAATACCATGCCGGTTACAAAGAAAGACAGGTCAGAAATCGACCTGTGATATGCGCCCGCCAGGGGATGCCGAGAGGTGTCCACTGGCGGGTGTTGTTTTTTTGATTCAGCCGCAACTATTCTTAACAATAATCGTGTTGAAATGTCAGGTCCGGTTGGTGGAACAGCAGTGCAATACGAATTACAATGATGTTATGAATAATTGCAAAGGTGGTAAAAATATGAGAAAATACTATTTAGACAACATCCGATGGATCACAGTTATACTTGTTGTGATTTATCATGTGTTCTATATGTACAATGCTGAGGGAATCCTGGGCGGTCTGGGGAAGATTACGAGTCTCCCGGTGCAGTATTATGATGTATACCAGTATTTCGTATATCCATGGTTCATGCCGGTTCTGTTCCTTGTCTCAGGATGCGTCTCCCGGATATATTTGGAAAGGCATAAAGACAGAGAGTTTGTTAAGAGTCGCACCAGAAAGCTTCTTGTGCCTTCAACTATAGGGCTGTTTGTTTTTCAGTTTATACAGGGATATGTATCCATGACAATTGGAGACGGATTTTTGGGGCTTTCTGAGGCAGGTGTTCCGAAACCGGTCATCTATTTGATTATGGTTGCTTCCGGCAGCGGAGTCCTGTGGTTTATCCATTTATTGTGGCTTTATAGTATGGCTCTTATATTGCTTCGAAGATGCGAAAAAGGAAGACTGCTTCAGTTAGGAGCACGAACTCCGATATGGTTCATTCCGTTTTTCTGCATTCCGGTTTGGGGAGCCGCTCAGATTCTCAATACACCGATCATCTCTGTGTATCGAGTTGCATTTTATTTTGTTTTTTTCATCCTTGGCTATTATGTTTTTTCAAATGACGAAGTGATAGAAAGACTGAGGAATTATGCAGTAGTTCTGATTACAGCAGGTGTTGTTCTGTGCCTGTTGTTTTCCATAGTGTATTTTGGTCGTGGTGCTAATTATGCAGACAAACCGGTCAATAGAACGCTGCTGTTTGCTGCGTGTGCATATTTCGGATCTCTGGCAATGCTTTCCGGGATGGCACGGTTCGGTGACTGCAGCAGCAGATTTACAACATGGATGAGCACGAAAAGTTTCGGGCTCTATGTGTTCCACTATCTTGGCATCTCGTCCGTTGCTTTATGGATAGCAAAACCCGGAATTCTCCCAGCGCCAGCCTGTTATCTGCTAAGTCTGGCTGCAGGGTTTGTATTTGGATACGGGTTATATGAGATCATTTCGAGGCTTCCGTTCTTTAGATGGGCTGTTCTTGGTATAAAGAGGGAGAAGAAAGAAAATGTTTAAGGACAATTTAGTTCAACTGCGAAGATTGAACAATATGACGCAGGAAGATATTGCTGAAAAGGTAGGGGTTTCCAGGCAGGCGGTTGCCAAGTGGGAATCCGGGGAAACTTCTCCGGATCTGGAAAAAAGTCGATTGCTTGCAGAGACATTAGGCGTATCTCTTGATGATCTGGCTAATTATGAGCCAAAGCAAAACATGGGCTTGAATGTGCCCCCGAGAGGGAAACATATCTTTGGTGTAGTAACCGTTGGGGATAAAGGTCAGATTGTGATTCCGGCGAAGGCACGAAAGATTTTTGATATTAAGCCAGGCGATCAACTAGTCGTTCTTGGAGATGAGTCGCAGGGTCTGGCTCTTATGAAAACAGACGGTTTTTTGGCTATGGCTGAAGAGATACGAAAAAGTATGCCTGGTGGTGTCAGATGAAGCGCTTTAAATCCTGATCCGCAGGGACGGCGCGTTTGGCATTGCCGCTCAGCGGCAACATTAAGATATTGGGGTGAGTGCATGGAAAGGTTGATGAAAGCAGTGGCTTCAGTAAGTGTGGCAATGACAATACTATTTGTCTTCCTCTATGCCTACACGGGCAACTTTCTTTCTCTTGCCATAACAGCAGGCACGATTGCATACCATTACTGAAGAGAAGCTGCCCGGAATTATCCGATGCACATTGCGATGACATCATAGGAACGATTATCGAAGCTATGAATATGTCCGAGGCAGAAAAAGTATCGCTCGTGGTCACGTCACCTCCGTCTTTTTCTATCAATGCGAGAACCACAATGAATGTGGTTCAGTCGATGATAAATGGAGCGGAAAGAAATATCCTGATCACGGGATACTCCTTATCCTCGTACTTTTCGGAACTGGTCGACACAATCGTTCTTAAAAGCCAGCGAGGGGTATTTGTGAAATTCTTTGTAAACGATATTGATAAGCAGCCGAGATTTGACAAGATATTGCGATACAAAGGACGGTTCTTAAAAATCTATAACTACCATCAGGAAGATGATAAGATGGCTGCGCTCCATGCAAAGGTAATTTCGGTCGACCAGCAGCAGACGTTAATAACATCTGCTAATCTGTCTTATC
>JAUNAE010000268.1 GCA_030527765.1 Eubacteriales bacterium | reverse complement strand
CAGGGGTGAAAGAACCAAGACTGAAAGCTGTCGCAGCAATCGTTCCTGCAATTGCTAACTTTGCGGAATCTGGTATGGCGGCAATGTTTAAACCGGAGGCAGATGTTATTAAGGAAAAGGAGGCCTTTGAGAATGGCACAGGAGAGCTTACCTATCTGAATTTTATGCCGCGAGCTTACGATGAAGGCGCAGCTTATTATTATTCTGCAAGGGGAACTCATCCTCTCTGGAGCAATCAGGTTGTGGCATGGAGCCAGCTGGAACTCGGAAAATACAATGTAACGGAGATTATGAAAGACATGAAGAAGCCTTACCTTGTCATTTCCGGTGAAAATGCATGGAGTAAGACAGCATCAACAGAGGTATTTGAAGCTGTGCCGGGAGACAATAAGAAGATGGTTGTTATTCCGGAAGCAGGTCACTTTGATCTTTATGATCTGGCTCCGTTTGTGGGGAAAGTAGTGGAGAATATCGATACATTCTTTGCTGAAAATTTATAAAGAAAATCCCCACAAGATGACTCGAAGCATGACCTTGCGGGGATTGATACTGCCTCATCTTATGTTAATGAAGATTTTGTTGGGAAGGGAATAGCAAGGGCAATCCCCAGAAGTAAAGGGTGCGCAGCAAGAGCATTGAAAGAAGTCGCAGATGTGTCATAATAAGATCAAAATCTCGATATTTCATATTTCAAAATAGGTTAAGTTAAAATAGAAAAATCATCCTCGATATACATAGAGCGACAGGTCATTTCTTGAGAAAAGGAATGACCTGTCGCTTTATTTTGACCTATTCCATTTAGTTATAAAATATAGCATATATTCATTTCACAAACAATGGCGAATCACATATAATGCAATTGAAGCAAAGTATAAATGTTGACATTACAATGAAATGCTGATATGATCAAACCGTCTGATGTAACACTGGAACTTACAATAAATTGTATTTTTAGAAAAATACGATAACAATATTACTGATCGTAAGATGGAGGAGACTGGCAATATGAAATTAGGAATAACAGGTGTGACAGGTAAACTGGGACATGGACTGGTTGAAAAGTTATCAGATCGTGCAGAGAATCTCGTTCTGTTTGCAAGAAGTCCTGAGAAGGCAGTGGTACCTGCTGGTGCAGAGATCCGAAGAGTGTATTATGATGACAGCGAAGAGACCGTATCCGCTTTGACCGGAGTGGATGTCTTATTTATGGTATCCGCAAAAGAAAATGCAAACAGACTTGCGGAACACAAGGCATTTCTTGATGCAGCAAAAAAGGCAGGAGTCAGACACATTGTCTATACATCTTTTTACTCAGCAAAAGCAGATGCGAATTTTACACTGGCAAGAGAACACTATTATACAGAAGAGTATGTGAAGGAGCTGGGATTTACCTATACTTTTGTGAGAGATAATTTTTATATGGACTTTCTTGTAGACTTAATTCTGGAATACGGAGAAATTAAGGGACCTGCAGGAAATGGAAAGGTATCTGCGGTTGTGAGAAGTGATGTGGCAGAGGTGCTTGCTGTGATTCTTCGAAATCCTGAGAAATACGAAAATCGCACACTGAGGATGACCGGACCAGAGGAGCTGACGATTCGCGAGATTTGTGATCGAGCTGGAAAGATTCTTGGGAAAAAGATTCCTTACATAGAGGAATCTGTCGAGGAAGCCTATGAGTCCAGAAAGCAGTGGGAAGCAGAGCAATGGGAATATGACTCTTGGGTTTCTACTTATACGGCTATACGAGATGGTGAGCAGGATGGAGTGTCTGAGGACATCCGTCTGATTCTTGGAAGAGAGGCGACCGGACTCGAAGCATTGCTGCAGGAGAAACTGAAGTAGGATCTCAAAAAATATAAATAAAGAAATAGAAAAGGGGAAGAAAATGAAAAGAAAAGTTATTGCAGGAATTATGACAGTGGCACTCAGCGTTACAGCACTTACAGGATGTGGATCAACTCCTTCAGTGTCAAAAACGGAAGAGAGCAAGGGGACGATCCGTGTGGGATCAAAAGATTTCACAGAAAATGAAGTGGTAGCAGAAGTATATGCCCGTGCCCTCGAGGATGCAGGATATACAGTGGAGAGAAAGTTTGACATTGCATCTTCTGTCATTCACCAGAGTATTACGAGTGATGAGATCGATCTGTATCCGGAATATACCGGAACCGGTCTGATTTCCATTTTGGGGGAGTCACCGCTTACTGATGCTGATGCAGTGTACCAGAAAGTAAAAGAGGAGTATGCAAGTCAGTTCGACATCACATGGTTGGAATATGCACAGGCAAATGATGGACAGGGTATCTTTGTGAGCAAAAAGATTTCCGATGAGCTGGGAATTACGACAATTTCTGAGCTGCAGGCACATGCCTCTGAAGTTCGTTTTGCCTCTCAGGGTGAGTTTGATGAGAGAGAGGATGGTATTCCGGGATTAGAGAAGGCATACGGACCTTTTGCATGGAAGTCTACAAAAGTTTATGATAATGGGTTAAAATATTCTGTTGTAGAAAACGACGAAGCGGATGCTTCGCCGGCTTATACCACGGAGGGGCAGTTGTCTCAGACTGATAAATTTGTGCTTCTCGAGGATGACAAGCATGTATGGCCGCCGTATAACCTCGCTCCTATCGTGAGAAACAATGTGCTGGACGAGCATCCAGAGATTGCAGATGTTTTGAACAAAGTCAGTGCATCTCTTGATACCGCAACCGTGACAAAGCTCAATGCACGTGTGGACGTGGATAAAGAGGAATATGAAGACGTGGCGTTGGATTATTATAACAGTATCAAATAATAGTGTTAAAAGCGGAGAGTGATATGATAGCCATTCAATATAAGGATATTGTGAAAAAATATAAGAGAAATCAGACACTGTCGGTAAACCATGTGACGGCGGAAATTGAGGAAGGGGAGTTTATCACTATCCTCGGTTCCTCCGGCTGTGGGAAGACCACTTTATTAAAGATGACGAATCGATTAATCGATCCGACAGAAGGACAAATTGTCTTATTTGGTGAAGATATTTCTACTGTGGATCCGGTGGTTGTCAGAAGAAGAATGGGCTATGTTATCCAACAGGTGGGACTGTTTCCGCATATGACTGTGGAAGAAAATATCACAGTAATTCCAAAAACTTTGAAATGGGACAGAGAGCGCATGAACGACAGAGTAACGGAATTACTTCAGATGGTGGAATTGAATCCGGAGGAATACAGGAATAGATATCCGTCACAGCTATCCGGTGGGCAGCAGCAGAGAGTCGGACTGGCGAGAGCACTGGTGACAGACCCGAAGATCATGCTTCTGGATGAACCATTCGGAGCGATTGATGCAATTACCAGACTGAATCTTCAGAACGAATTGAAACGGATTCATGCTGGAACAAAGAAAACTTTTCTGCTTGTGACACACGATATCAATGAGGCATTCAAACTGGGGAATCGCGTAATGATCATGAATGAAGGTCGGCTCCTCCAGTTTGATACACCGGAAAATATAGTAAGAAACCCGGCGGATTCATTCGTAGAAACACTGATTGCATCTGCAAGAGAACAGGAGAAAATATGGGAGGGCATTCGATGATAGACTATCTGATCTCAAAACCGGATAAAATCATCAATCCACTGCTCGAACATATAGAGCTGGTGCTGATTACTTTACTGTTTTCACTGATTTTGGCAGCACTTTTGACTCTGGTGGCTGTATTGTCGAGTGCGGCAGGGTATGTGTTGAATCAGCTCTTTGCGATTCTCTATTCGATTCCATCGCTGGCGCTGTTTGCACTCCTGATTCCGGTCACAGGGCTCGGGAGAAACACCGCAGTACTTGTGCTGGTAATCTATAATCAGTATTTGTTATTGCGAAACTTCACGACCGGACTGGAGGAAGTAGATCCGGCTATCCGTGAGGCGGCTGTCGGCATAGGAATGACAAAAATACAGGTACTGATGCGGGTGCAGATTCCGTTGGCAAAAAAAACGCTGTTTACAGGAATACGTCTTGCGATTGTCTCCACCATCGGAATTGGAACAATCGCGGCATCCATCAATGCCGGCGGACTCGGAACACTGTTGTTTGATGGGCTGAGAACGATGAATATCGTAAAAATCCTGTGGGGAAGTATCCTCTCTGCAGCATTGGCCATTGCTGCAAACGGTCTGCTGAAAATGGTGGAGAACTATAGTGACAGGGTGGTACGAGACAGATGATAGATAAACTATTTACATACATTCAGGAGAATTACAGTGCAATCGGAGAGCAGATAGTGACACATTTGACAGTAAGTTTGCTTGCGCTCCTTGTGGCAGTTTTGATCGGAGTTCCGCTCGGATATTTAGCTTCTAAAAAAATTTCCAGTGAGAGGCTGATCTCGATTCCGTTCCAGATCCTGCGCGTAGTTCCGTCTCTCGCTATATTAGTGCTGCTGATTCCCATCATGGGAACAGGAACAGCTCCTGCGGTAGCTGCACTGGCAGTATTGGCGATTCCCCCTGTTTTGCTGAATACGATCGTTGGCTTTCGGGAAGTACCTGACTTTATGATTGAGAGTGGCGTAGGCATTGGAATGACCCAAAAACAAGTGTTGAAAGATATTCGGATTCCTTTAGCCATGCCTATGATTTTAGCTGGGATCCGAACCGGACTTGTGGAAGCGGTAGCCAGTGCCACCCTTGCGGCTAAGATCGGGGCAGGCGGTCTTGGTGAGATCATCTTTACCGGACTGGGACTCAATCGAACCGATCTTCTGCTTATCGGCGGAATCGCTGTTGCGATACTATCACTCGGGTGCGGACTTCTCTTTGATCTCATGACGAGGTGGATTTTGAAATATAAGTATGTTTAATTGTTATTCGCAGAAAATATAAGGAGGAGAGATTAAGATGCGTGCAATCGTAGTCTCCAAGCCGGGAAGTCCGGAAGTATTAGAACTGAAAGAAAGGGATATTCCGGCTTGTAAAGAAGGTTGGTCACTGGTTAAAGTAAAAGGATTTGGTATCAATCATTCAGAGATATTTACAAGACAGGGGCTTTCGCCAAGTGTGCAATTTCCCAGAATTCTTGGTATTGAATGTGTGGGTGTCATAGCGGAGACTACCGATGAGCTTCGCCTTCCGAAAGGACAGTGTGTGGTATCCATTATGGGAGAGATGGGCAGAGCATTTGACGGCAGCTATGCAGAATATGTACTTCTGCCGAATGAACAGATTTATCCGGTGGAAACCTCCTCATATAATCAAGTGTTTTTTCTTGAAAAATCAAGGTTTTTCAACCTCT
>JAUNAE010000267.1 GCA_030527765.1 Eubacteriales bacterium | reverse complement strand
GAGTAAAAAGTACTTGTTGAAATATCAACAAGTATGTTTTAAGAGAAAGATGTTGAAATGTCAACTTGTATTTTGTCATGGGGACGGGGCTTTTGGCACGAATCCTCTTACGAGATTCGGTTATGAGTAAGTGGCGAAGCGGATTGCGAATATCCGTTTGACCCACAGAGGAGAATAGGATGGTGGGAACGATATAAAAAAGAAAACGACTTTTGGTCTTACCATATTATTGGTATAATATAGGACAGCTGATTAAATTGCGAATCTTCTTACGAGATTCGCGATTTAATTATTATCAGGAAACGAAAAGGAGTATTTATGCTGAATTTTACATATAACAATCTGGAAATATCCATTTATGAAGGAGCAGAGGAGGCCCCTCTTGTGTTGATTCATGAGGATCATGGAGAAGGCGAGGCTGTCTGGAGTCTGTTGGAGAACGCGGGAGTTTCCTGTACATTGGCTTGTATTCGCGGAATGAAGTGGAAACATGAACTCGCACCATGGGATGCACCGGCATCTTTCAAAAAAGGAGAACCTTTTACCGGAGGAGGAGAGGCGCATTTGCACTGTATTGTGAGGGAAATCCTTCCGAAAATTGAGAGACAGACAGGACATGAATTTTCGGAAAAGTATATCGGAGGCTATTCTCTGGCAGGCCTGTTCGCAATGTACAGCACCTATCTGACCGAGGTGTTTGCCGGCTTTGTTTCTGCTTCCGGATCCATGTGGTTTCCGGAGTTTCTGGAATATGTGAAGAGTCATCCCATTTCAGAGAATGTGGAAAAAGCTTATTTTTCCATTGGGGATAAGGAAGGAAAGACCAAAAATCCGGTTATGAAATGTGTGGAGGAAAATACCCGAGAGATAGAACAGTATCTGAAGGAGAAGGGGATCAAGACAATATTTGAACTGAATCAGGGAGGACACTTCGTGGATGACGATCTGCGTCTTGCGAAAGGAATTCAATGGATTCTGGGAGGAAACATATGGGCAAGTTAAGTGCATTTGATTATATGACCCGTGATGCAATTGAGATGCTCGGGAAGAAAGAGCCCAGTGAGATAGAAGCGTTGACAGGAATCCCTTATGACGCAAAGAGACAGGTATTTCAGGTGACAAGTCTCGGAAAAACGTATACGTTTCATTATCCCGAATATTCCTGTGAAGAAGAGATAGAAACGTGGCAGTACCTGACAGTGCTGCACTACATGAATTTGGGAGATGGAACACCGGCAGCATTTGAGCCGATCACCTTTTCCCAAATGCCTGCAGGGATGATCCGGGGAACTAAATTCGACCAGACCGTTGCAGAAGCATTGAAGACATACGTGTCAAAGCATACCGAAACAGAGGTTAGAGAAGCTTTTGAAAGCATGGGAGGAGAGGTTCTTGATGGAAGAGCAGATCTGTCTGTGAGATTGTGGTATTTGCCAAGAGTTCCGATTACGGTCAATGTCTGGTTTGCAGATGAGGAATTTCCGCCGTCAGTGAGAATGCTGGCTGATAAAAGTATCGAACATTATTTCTCGATAGAAGACGCAGTGACCGTAGGTGAATGCATTCTGAGAATGCTGTAACCGTCCCCAGTGAACAAAAGTATACCGGAATTCCCAAAAAAAGTATACAGAGTTTGTGGTAAGGTTAACATGAGAATGCATATTTGGGCATTGAAGGAGAAATAGATATGGAATTTCAGATTATTCGAATGACGACAGAGAGCCGGGAAAATCATCCGGCAGTTGATACGGCCAAACCTCGTTTTGGATGGTGGATCGAGGCTGGTGAAAATGGTCTTCTGCAGAAGGCATATAGAATTGTTGTGAAATGTGAAGAGCAAGTATTCTGGGACAGTGGAAAAGTGCTTTCTGAGAAAATGTTCCAGGTGGAATATGAAGGAAAAGAACTGCTTCCGGAAAAAACCTATACTTTGGAAGTGACGATCTGGGATCAGGATGGACATACACAGACGAATAGTTCTTCCTTTGATACGGCGTTTTTGTCAGAAAAAATAGAAGCCTGGGACGGCGCAAAATGGATCGGAAGTAATCATCTTCCTTTGAATACATTTGCTCTGTCTGTTTTTAAAATGAGCTGCAGACTGCAGTTAAACGCACAGGCACAGAAAGCGGGAATTATGTTCGGAGGGGACGATCCGCGACTTCTTGATGCGACCAAAAATCTCTATGGAGTTGAGAATGAACCGGGAGAAAGCTATTGTCTGCTGACTTTGGATGTATCTCCACTCGACAAGACAGAAAAGGTGCCTGAGGATGTGCCTGCTGATGAGAAGGGAAAATCTCGTCTTTCCCTGTATCGCGTGGGTTATGCGGCAGGAGATTCTGCGGATACTCCACTGCTGTCTACAATTGTTCCGGAACACGTGATCAATGAAGAGAACCGGTTTGAGCCTCACACAATCTTTATGGAATGTGAATATGGACAGCTGGAACTCTATGTTGATCAGGTGGATGAGGAACATCGAATCCTTCCGAAACCAAATGAGAATCCGATCCTGAATATGGAGAGAAGATGGAATGTGAATCCTATGGGAAGAGGCGGAGATTACACCTGCTATCCTCTGGTTGCAAAAATCGGTGCATGGGATCCGTCCGATCAGGCAGTATTTGAATATATTAGAATTGCAAATTACCGGGAACCATCCAACCTCTTATATAGCGGAGTTCCGGCAGTGAACGAGCTTGTGGATGTCTCCCATGGAGCGAATGCCATGCTGGCTGCGAAGGTGCAGGCAGACAAACAGGTGAAACGTGCCAGAATTTATGCTACCGCAAGAGGTGTTTATGAATTGTACCTGAACGGAGCGAAGGTCGGAGAGGATTTTCTTGCGCCGGGCCTGTCTAAGTATGATCAGCATCAGTTCTACCAGTGCTATGATGTCACAGATTCCATTCAGATGGGAATTAACGGAATCGGTGCAGTTCTGGCGGAGGGCTGGTTTAGCGGATCTATTTCTTATACGGGAAGCAACTGGAATTATTTCGGAGATCGCAGTTCCCTTCTTTTGAAACTGGTTCTGGAGTTTGAAGACGGCACCAAAGAGGTGCTGGTAAGTAACGACAGTGACTGGTACCTCTGTGAAGATGGTCCAATTCGTTATGCAAGTATCTTCCAGGGAGAAATCCGGGACATGCGCCTGGAAAAACTGCTGACCGATTTTACCAGACCGGAGTTCTCACTGGATACCTGGGCAAAAGCAGAGCTCATCGCAGAGGATGAGAGTGTTTCCTGTCTGCATACACCGGTTGTAACCATGATTGGCACGATTCAGCCGGGACTTGATTACACTCGGACAAGGCTTTTAGCACAGCCGGATGCGGGAGTGAAGGTTGCAGAAACGCTTACGGCAGTTTCTGTAACAGAGCCTTTTGAGGGCATTTACATTTATGATATGGGTCAGAATATGGCCGGAGTGGAAGAGATCGAAATCGACGGTCATGAAGGACAAAAAATCGTTATGCGGTTTGCGGAAATACTTTATCCGGATCTTCCGGAATATGAAAGCGTAAAAGGCACGATGATGCTGGAAAACATTCGCGGTGCTCTTGCGACAGATGAATTTGTTCTTCGGGAAGGTCATCAGATTCTTCGTCCTTCCTTTACCTATCATGGATATCGCTATATTGAAATTTCCGGTTTGACACAGCCTCTGCCGCTTACAGCGGTTCGCGGATTGTCCATCAGTTCTCTCACAGAACTGGCAGCGGATTTTGAGTGCTCTGATCCGATTATCAGCCGTTTATACCAGAATATCGGATGGTCTTTGCGGGACAACTATATTTCGATTCCTTCTGATTGCCCGCAGCGTAACGAAAGAATGGGATGGAGCGGTGATATTTCCGTATTCGGAAGAACCGCAGTTCAGATGTCTCTTTGTGAACCGTTCCTCCACAGACATATGAAAGCACTTCAGGATACACAGGTCGATGGACGTTTTGCAGATATTGCACCGATCGGCGGCGGTTTTGGCGGTACATTGTGGGGCAGTGTCGGTCTGACGCTTCCATGGGAAATGTATCTCCAGTATGGAGATAAGAGAGTTCTCGAAGAGATGTATCCGAATATGAAGGAATATATCCGGTTCCTTATGAACAAACGGGATGACAACGGAATTGTTCAGGAAGGACCGCTGGGAGACTGGCTAGGACCGGAAAATTCCAGCAATGAAAGTGCTTATTTGTGGCAGTGTTATTTCGTATATGACCTGGAAATTCTCAGCAAAACAGCAGAACTTCTGGGGTATGAGGAAGATGCGAAAAAGTATCGGAAGGAATACTGCAAGGCGAAAGAGGACTTCCTGAGAGTTTATCGAGATGAAGAGACGGGACTGTCGGTATTCTCCTCAAAAACTGCTGCAATGAATATGAATTCTCCATTTACCATGGAATTAAAAGAAAAAGAACCTTCCAAAACGGAGAGTGGAAAATATATCATTGATACGCAGACTTCCTATGCTGTTCCATTGGCATTGGGCTTATATAAGGAAGACCAGGAAGCGCTGGCAGCAGTACGTTTGAATCAGACATGCTGCCGTGAAAATATCGACGATCTCAAAGAGGCAAGAAAACCATATACACTGATGACAGGATTTATTGGAACTTCCTGGATCAGTCAGACACTTTCTGAGTATGGCTATGATGAAACTGCATGGAGAATGCTGAAGGAGACGTCCTATCCTTCCTGGCTGTATCCGGTATTAAACGGCGCGACAACCATCTGGGAGCGTCTGAATTCCTACACAAAGGAGAATGGTTTCGGCGGAAACAACAGTATGAATTCCTTTAACCATTATTCCTTTGGCGCGGTTGGCAACTGGATGTTGGCTTATGCCGGTGGTGTACGCCGTACTGAAACACCGGGAGTTTTCAAAATTGCTCCGATTCCGGATCCGGATGGAGACGTTACCTGGGCGAGTGTGGATGTAAAAACCGTGTCAGGACATTACAAAGTGCGTTGGGAAAGAAAAGAAGAGTGTGTGACCTACAAGATCACGATTCCGGGTGGAAGACCGGCAGAAGTGGAACTTCCAATGGACGAAACTCAGGCATTCCGATTCATGGAGCATATGGAAGAGGCGGATGAGATCCTATACAAAGACGGAAAAGTAAGCTTTACCCTCTTGCCGGGAAGTTATACATTTTAACAGGGACGGTGCTAATGGCACGCAGAGCGCCCATTGGTTCAAAATATTGAGCCAATGGGCGCTTCTCGTGCCATGATGCTAGGGTCAAAAGTCAATCGGTGACAAACCATAACATCTTG
>JAUNAE010000266.1 GCA_030527765.1 Eubacteriales bacterium | reverse complement strand
TCCCATGCGCTGAACGCGCTTCAGCGCATGGGCTGATCGCCCGGAATAATCAAGATCATGTTATTGGATTTTTTATTCATATATTTTAGATAGATATATAAAAAATTACTGGTCTTCATAAGGGTATTATCGAACATCTGAGACGTTAGATCATATTGAAGTGTTGTTGCATATTTACAGTAGCAGTCAACCATATTCAGTGCAAAGCCACTGTATTTAACCATGAGCGTATAGATTTGCTGTCGGGAAAATTGTGCAACAAGAATATCAGTAAAGGCAGTGACCTCCATGCACTGCTCCATAATTGTAGAGCTATAGCTGTAGTAAAGAGGGAAAATCGTATGCCGTCCGCGGAACGTTGAGGTTTTTGATCGTCCGCTCTCATGAAGAATGGAGAATGTTGCCAATCCCTCGAGAACAAAGAAACAACAGGGGCGTTCACTGCCGGGACCGATGATGGTTTCCCCTTTTAGATATTTTTTTTCGGTGTGCGGCATCTGCATTATCACATCATAGAATTCGGAAAACTCATCCTGAAATAAATAACTGGGTAATAACATGTCTAAATTCTCACTTTCCGAAGTACTTATAAGTTACCGATGAGGCAGATCAAAAGAGATACAGCCATGGATTAAATGAAATAAACCTATATCAGTATAGCACAATAATATCTGCAATAAACTGTTATTAATTGTATAAAATACCGATGAATTTAAATCGCATTCTCGTTTTTTGATCTATAGAAAAATAATGTCGCAGTGTGCTTAGCAACACAGAACCGATTTGTGAATAATGCTAGAATTCAATCATCGAAGCAAGAGATCAAATACATTACAAAAAAAAAGGAGAAAAACTATGAAGACAAAATTTATTGCAGCTGCAGTGCAGGCCGCTCTGGTTTTGTGGGATCTCGACAAAACGATTACAAAGGCGGAAAAATTTGTCAAAGAAGCTGCCGAGAACGGCGCAGAGCTTGTAGCAATGCCGGAAGCTTTTTTCCCCGGATACTGTTACTGGACATGGATGGGCGAACCGTTTCCCTACGGCGGACCTTTCTACGAGAGGCTGTATAACAACTCTGTGGAGATTCCGGGTCCGGCATGCTCAAGACTTAGTGAAATGGCGAGAAAGAATAATGTTTTCCTCTGCGTCTCCGTAACGGAGAAGGAAGGCGCCTCTCTTTATCTCACACAGCTGTGGTTTGACAAGAGTGGTAATCTGATGGGGAAACATCGCAAGCTCCGTCCTACAAGTGTTGAACGTACAGTTTGGGGGGAAGGCGATGGAAGTATGATGCCGGTTTTTGATACAGAGCTCGGCCGTCTCGGTGGTCTTCAGTGCTGGGAGCATATGATGCCCATGAATCTTCAGGCAATGGCATCTATGAATGAGCAGGTACATGTTGCCGCGTGGCCTTCTTTCAATGCTGATGATAACAGTATTTTCGGAATAGAGTCTTCTCCTCGAATTGTTAAGTATTATGCGATGTCTACCGGAACATATGTAATTTCCGCTACAGAGACACTCTCTCAGGAAAATATAGATTTCCTTGCAGGGGATGATGAGTATAAGAAAGCAATCTACAAGAAAGGCTACGGTGCAACACAGATTATTGCTCCGAACGGAAATACAATCAGCAGAGTAATTCCTCATGATGAAGAAGGCATTGCTTATGCAGAGATCGACCTTGGCGTAATGCCTTTGACAAAATATGCGATCGATATCGCAGGACATTATTCAAAGCCTAACGTTGTGAGTCTCAATTTCAATAAAAATCCCCAAGGTCCGGTTCATACAATCGGTGATGGCATAGACTACAGCATGTCATATGAAGAACTTCATGACAAGTCAGAAAAGTAAATAAAAAACATTAATAAGTTTTAAACATTACAAAAGTAGTGATGGGGGGACGCTGTGAAGATTAAATTTCATTTGCCGAATTTTGTAAATATGCTCACAGGGCAGCTAAATTATTCTGTAATTTCCATGCTTCATAACAATCCGGAATACTTCTACGATAACATCGAAATCGGCTCGGTATTCGATGCATTTCCGATGATTTGGAACGGTGGGCGAATAGTTTCGGGCCACCTCACAGATGAAATGATCGAATATAGTGTCCCCCAGATTTTTTCTGTTTTCAACCAAGTAGGTGTGCCGTGCAGGCTCACGCTGACGAATCCGGTTCTTACCGATGAACATCTAAAAGATCCTGCCTGTAACAGAATTCTGGATTTGGCAGACAACGGAATGAACGAAGTGATTGTTTTCTCGGAACTACTTGAGAAATATATTCGTGAAAAGCATCCCGGAATGAAAATTACATCCTCAACATGCAAGCAGATCAGATCGATCGAGAGTATTGAGCAGGAACTGGACAAAGATTACAGCCTGGTTGTTCTCGACTACAACCTGAATAAAGAGTATGAGCTTCTCTCGAAAATTACGAGAAAAGAGAGGTGCGAAATACTGATCAATGCAATTTGCAATCCGGAATGTCCCCGTAGAGGGAAACATTACAGATACATTGGAGAATACCAGCTGACACATTGCGGACCGAATCAAATGAATGGCATTCGCTCCGGAAATATGGACTGGGAATGTGAATATCTAAGAAAAGATGTTTTTGAGAGAAGAAAGACATCCACATATCTCTCACCCGAAGATATCTATGAGAAGCTCGTGCCAATGGGATTCAGGAATTTCAAGATTGAAGGAAGAGGAAACTATTTCCTGGATCTTACAGAACAATATGTCTATTATCTGGTCAAGCCGGAATACAAAGACAGGGTTCGCTATCAGCTTATCACAGACGTTCTGCAAATGAGAGAGGCATCAAAATAATTTCAATACTATGAAAGGATCAGATATGAATTTCAATGAAATAGTAATGCTGGTAGTTGCAGTATTTTTCGTCCTTGGGTGCATAGATAAGTGTCTGGGCAATAAATTCATAGTCGGTGAAGCACTCGATGAAGGCTTCGCATTCATGGGGCCTGTCGCACTTGGAATCATTGGTATCATCTGCCTGTCGCCGGTACTGGCAAATCTGTTGGAGGGAATCATTGTTCCCTTCTATCAAATGCTGGGTGCGGACGCAGCAATGTTTTCCCCCACATTCCTGTCGGCAGATTCCGGAGGATATGCAATTGCAAAACAGCTCTCAACGGATCAGGAACTGGTCGACTTTGCGGGGTTAATTGTCGGGTGTCTGGTCGGCCCTATTATTTCATTCAATATTCCCGTTGCAATCGGAATGATTAAAAAAGAGGATGTAAAGTATTTTGCAATCGGAATCCTCGGTGCATTGATCGCTGCTCCCTTCGGATGCCTGGCAGGCGGCGTTGTATCCGGAATATCCGTCGGAAAGGTAGTAAAGAACCTTGTACCTATCTTTATCTTCGTCATCATTATGGCACTGCTTCTTTACTTCGCATCGAATGTGATGATCAAGATTTTCTCGGGATTTGCAAAGTTGATGTCCTGCATCATTGTGATTGGCCTTGCAGTCGCAGCATTTACAAACCTTACAGGAAATGTTGTTATTGAAGGAATGGAAGAGATTGCAACCGGTTTCATTACTACAGGCGTTGTTACATTGATTATCGCCGGTGCGTTCTCTCTCGCAAGAGTAATTGAGAAAGTCTTTGCAAAACCTTTGCATGCAGCAGCAGAAAAGACAGGTATGAATGATACGGCAGTATCAAACCTGATTATTTCCCTTGTCACGGCGCTTCCTGCATTTGCACTTTACGACAAGATGAATACAAAGGGAAAAATCGTTTTTGCTGCATTCGCCGGTTCAGTAGCCTACATCATCGGGCCGCATCTTGGATTCGTTTCAGCAACAAATAAGGATATGATCCTTCCTATGTTTACCGCAAAAATTGTCGCGGGAATTATTGCCATTACGCTTTCCGTTTTCTTCGGAAAGAGAATGTTTAAAGAAGAAATGTAATAAGCATACTGTTTATATCATGATACATACATTATTAAAATTAATATTTTCATAAAATGAAAAGGAGAATGAAAAATGACAAACGAAAGATTCAATCAGAAGTATTTCCTCACAGAAGACCAGATTATGGTTCGCGAACTCGCACATTCATTTGCAGAGAATGAAATCAGACCTGTAATCGAAGAACTTGATAACCACGGATATGATCTCGGCTATAAACTTCTTGCAAAAGCAGGCGAACTTGGCTTTCTCGGAATTGCAATGCCGGAAGAATATGGCGGAATGGGACTTGATTCTATCAGCCAGATGCTGATGATGGAAGAAATTTCCAAAGCAAGCGCAAGTTTCGGTGCTATTATGCAGGCACACAGTGGTCTCGGACTCTATGCAATTCTTGCAGGCGGCACAGAAGAACAGAAACAGAAATGGCTTGCTCCCGCAATTGCAGGGGAAAAGTTCTGTTCTTTTGCGCTCACAGAACCCCAGTCAGGATCTGACTCCAGCACAATTAAAACAAACGCATATCTTGATGGTGACGAATGGGTGCTGAATGGAACAAAGTCCTGGATCTCCAACTTTACATCCGGTGGTTTCTTCGTTGTTGCAGCAAAGACAAATGACAGTCCCAGACGTGGTCACAACATCAGTATCTTCTGTGTAGATTCTAATACACCCGGCCTTTCTCTCGGGGCACCCGAAAGAAAGTGTGGAGATAGAGCACAGGCAAGCGGAAATGTTTATTTTGATGACTGCCGTATTCCTAAGGATGCGCTCATCGGCGAAGAAGGTGAAGGTTTCATCGCAATGATGAAGGGGATTGACATGGGACGCCTTGGAATCGCAGCAATCTCCCTCGGAATTGCGCAGGACTGCTATGACAGATCCGTTCAGTTTGCAAATGAGAGAAAGACATTCGGCAAGAAATTATGCGAGCATCAGGTGATTTCCTTCTATCTTGCTGATATGGCAAAAGAAATCGACATTGCAAGAACAATGCTCTTCAATGTTTGCCGTATGAAAGATGCAGGTCTTGACTATATCGCAGAAGCTGCTGCTGTCAAAGTTTATGCTTCAGAAATGTGCGTACGTATCTCCGAACTGGCAATTCAGATCCACGGAGGAAACGGTTACAGTGAAGAGTATGGTCTTGAGCGTCACTGGAGAGATTCCAAGCTTCAGACGATCGGCGAAGGAACAACTGAAATTTGCAAGATTGTAATGGCTCGCCGTTGTGTGAAGGGAGATTATTAATTCCAATCTGCGAATATATAATCTTCGCCGATTGTAAAATGAAGTTGCACACTTGATATAAAAAATGATCCACAGGTT
>JAUNAE010000016.1:12683-24729 GCA_030527765.1 Eubacteriales bacterium | reverse complement strand
CGTGACAATAACCGTACAGGCGGAAATGGTTTCAGAAGCCGCGACGGCCAGAACCGTACCGGTGATAACAACGGACGCAGATTCGGCCAGGGAAGACCAACAGACGGAAATAACGGCGGATTCAGAAGCCGTGACGGCCAGAATCGCACCGGCGACAACAACGGACGCAGATTTGGCCAGGGCAGACCGGCAGACGGAAATAACGGCGGATTCAGAAGTCGTGACGGCCAGGGCAGACCGGGAGATGGAAACAACGGCGGAAACCGTTTTAACGGACAGGGCAGACCGGACAATCGTCAGGGCGGCATGAACAAGGACAATCGCTTTGCAGGACAGGGACGTCCGGCAGGACAGAGACCTGCAGGCAGAAGACCTTCCGCTGACGCATCTTTTGCACCGGAACTTACAAAGACTTCCAAAGACAGCAAGAGAGAGCGTGACAGAGAGAACAAGAACAAGAAGAAAGATTTCGATAAGACATCCCAGGGCGGCAGAAGACCAAACCAGAACAACATGAGAC
The DNA here is from genome assembly GCA_030527765.1 of Eubacteriales bacterium. The sequence goes on along the minus strand of JAUNAE010000016.1, from coordinate 24,209 downwards.
CGGGACAGCGTCTTCCGAAAGCTCTTCAGAAGCCGACTCCACAGCCGAAGCAGGAAGAGAAGAAACCGGAAATTAAGGAAATCACAATTCCGGAGAAGCTGACCATCCGTGAGCTGGCTGATGAAATGAAGATGCAGCCATCTGTCATCGTAAAGAAACTCTTTATGCAGGGTGAGATGGTGACTGTGAACTCTGAGATCGATTTCGAGAAAGCAGAAGAGATCGCTCTTGAGTTTGATATTATTGCAAACAAAGAAGAAAAAGTAGATGTTATCGGTGAACTTCTGAAGGATGATGAGGAAGAAGATCCGGATTCTCTCGTACCAAGACCACCGGTTGTCTGCGTTATGGGACACGTTGACCATGGTAAAACTTCTCTTCTTGATGCAATCCGCAATACAAGCGTGACAAGAGGAGAGGCCGGCGGAATTACCCAGCATATCGGAGCGTCTGTCGTAAGCATCAACGGACAGAAGATTACGTTCCTGGATACTCCTGGACACGAAGCTTTCACCGCTATGCGTATGCGTGGTGCCAACTCTACAGATATCGCAGTTCTTGTTGTTGCAGCAGACGATGGTGTTATGCCGCAGACCGTAGAGGCAATCAGCCATGCGAAGGCAGCAGGTGTTGAGATTATCGTAGCAGTCAACAAAATTGACAAACCAAGTGCAAACATCGATCGTGTAAAACAGGAACTTTCTGAGCATGAGCTTGTTCCGGATGACTGGGGCGGTTCTACTTCCTTCGTTCCGGTATCTGCAAAGACCGGTGAAGGCATTGACGATCTGCTGGAGATGATTCTTCTGACAGCAGAGGTATCCGAACTGAAAGCAAACCCGAACCGTGCGGTACGTGGTCTTGTAATTGAGGCACAGCTTGACAAAGGAAAAGGACCGGTTGCGACCATCCTTGTACAGAAGGGTACTCTTCATGTAGGTGATTTCATTGCAGCCGGCGCATGCAGCGGTAAAGTACGTGCAATGATGGATGATAAGGGACGCCGTGTGAAAGAAGCAGGTCCATCCACTCCGGTTGAGATTCTCGGTCTTTCCGATGTTCCGAATGCAGGTGAGGTTCTCATGTCCTTTGACAGCGACAAGGAAGCGAAGAGCTTTGCAGGAACCTTCGTATCTGAGAACAAGAACCGTCTGCTTGAGGAGACCAAGGCAAAACTGTCTCTGGATAACCTCTTTGACCAGATTCACGCAAGCGATCTGAAGGAACTTCCTCTGATCGTCAAAGCCGATGTACAGGGATCTGTAGAGGCTGTGAAACAGAGTCTGACCAAGCTTTCCAATGAGGAAGTTGTTGTAAGAGTCATCCATGGCGGTGTTGGTGCCATCAATGAATCTGATGTCAGCCTTGCTGCAACATCCAATGCAATTATCATTGGATTCAACGTTCGTCCGGACGCAACCGCAAAACAGCTTGCGGAGCAGGAAAAGGTTGATCTTCGTCTCTACAAAGTTATCTATCAGGCGATCGAGGATATCGAGTCTGCAATGAAGGGTATGCTTGATCCGATCTTCGAGGAGAAGGTAATCGGTCATGCAGAGATCCGTCAGCTGTTCAAGGCTTCCGGAATCGGAACCATTGCAGGAAGTTACATTCTGGATGGTGTATTCCAGCGTAACTGCAAGGTTCGTATTACAAGAGAGAAAGATCAGATCTTCGAGGGTGATCTTGCATCTCTGAAGAGATTCAAGGATGACGTGAAAGAAGTTAAAGCAGGCTACGAGTGTGGTCTTGTCTTTGACGGCTTTAACGATCTGAAAGAAGAAGACAAAGTAGAAGCGTATATCATGGTAGAGGTACCAAGATAGGAGGCTTTTGAATGAGAAAAAACAGTATCAAAAATACAAGAATCAATTCCGAGGTTCAGAAGGAACTGAGTGAGATTATTCGATCTGAGATCAAAGATCCACGTATCCATCCCATGACATCCGTCATGGGAGTGGAAGTGGCACCGGATCTGAAGACATGCAAAGCTTTTATCAGCGTGCTGGGATCCAAAGAAGAAAAAGAAGCGACTATCCGCGGCCTTTCCAGTGCAGAAGGATATATTCGCCGCAAACTTGCTTCCGGAATGAATCTTCGAAACACACCGGAAATTCGTTTTATTCTTGATGAGTCCATCGAGTATGGTGTAACCATGTCAAAGATGATTGATGATCTCAACAGAAAAGAATCAGAGAATTTGACAGAAGACGAAGAGGTATAACATGAAAAATATTGCAGAAGTACTTGAAGGAGTCAAAACCGTCGGTATTGGCGGACATGTTCGTCCGGATGGCGACTGCATTGGTTCCAACATTGCTTTGTACCTTTATATCAAAAAGTGGTTCCCGGACATTTCCGCGGACATCTATCTGGAGGCTCCGAAGCCGGAATTTTCTTATCTGGAAGGATTTGAAGAAATTCTGACCAAACCAAAGGAAGACGTAGTATACGATTTGTTCATCACCTGTGATGTCAGCGCCAAAGAGCGTCTGGCAATTGCGCTTCCCCTGTGGGAGAAGGCAAAGAAAACCCTCTGCGTGGATCACCATATCAGCAATGAGGGATTCGCAGATGAGAATGTGGTTCTGGGAGAAGTGAGCTCTGCTTCGGAAGTTCTTTACGGGCTTCTTGAACCGGAAAAAATCGATACGGCCATCGCCACAGCAATTTATACCGGAATTGTACACGATACCGGCGTTTTCCAGTATTCTTCCACATCTCCGGATACGATGAGAATCAGTGGAGAACTCATGGGAAAAGGAGTGGATTTCAACCGTATCATCGATGAGTCTTTTTATCAGAAGACATACCTTCAGAATCAGATTATGGGCCGTGTGCTGGCAGAAAGTATGCTGGTGCTGGATGGAAAAGTAATCGTCGGTTATCTTCGAAAAAAAGACCTGGATTTTTATGGGGCAGTCGGCGGAGATCTGGACGGTATTGTCAGTCAGCTGAGACTGACCAGAGGCGTGGAAGTTGCCATGTTCCTCTATGAACTGGAGAATATGCACTTCAAAGTATCTCTGCGCTCTAACGGTTATGTGAACGTGAGCGAAGTTGCCATGTTCTTCGGCGGCGGAGGTCATGTACGTGCTGCGGGATGCAATCTGGAAGGAAACGTTCACGATGTGATTAACAATGTGATGGAACAGATTGTAAAACAGCTTAAAACTTCTTGATCAGGACAATTTATGGACGGAATTATTATCATTAACAAAGAGGAAGGTTTTACCTCCCACGATGTTGTTGCAAAACTTCGGGGAATTCTCCGAATGAAAAAAATCGGTCATACGGGGACTCTCGATCCTATGGCAACGGGAGTACTTCCGGTATGCATTGGTCAGGGTACCCGACTGGTGGAACTTTTGACGGACAAAAAGAAAACGTATCGGGCGGTCCTTCATCTGGGTGTCACGACAGATACCCAGGACTGCACCGGAACCATTCTTGAGGAGCGGCCGATTGCCGTGACAGAAGAGGAACTGCAAAGTACCGTGGCTTCTTTTCTTGGGGAATACTGGCAGGTTCCACCAATGTATTCTGCGCTGAAAGTGAATGGAAAGCGCCTTTACGAACTTGCAAGAGAAGGCAAGGAAGTGGAGCGAGCAGCAAGAAGAGTAGAGTTCTATGATATTCAGATACAGAAAGTTGCATTTCCTTTTGTGACAATGGAAGTGACCTGCAGCAAAGGAACTTATATCCGGACACTGTGTCACGATATTGGTGAGAAACTGGGATGCGGCGGCTGTATGGAAGAATTGCAGAGAACCGGCACCGGTGGATACACACTTCTGCAGAGTCATACGTTAAGTGAAGTGGAAACTTATATGAAAAGTGGGAGAATTGATGAAATTCTGATCCCGGTTCAGGAGGTTCTGAAAGAATATCCGATTCTTACATGTATTCCTTCGGCGGATCGCCTTCTGGACAATGGAAATCCTCTTTCGGCAGAGCAGGTTTCGGGCTCTCATAAAGATGGCTGGACGCGTATGTGCAGAAGCGATGGAAGGTTTATGGGAATTTTTCAGTGGGAAGAGAAGAGACAGAAATATCTTCCGGTGAGAATGTTCCCGGGCTTATAATAGTTACGATACAGGAGAACAGAATGGAATACATTAGAACGGACGGGGATTTTCCCCGTCTTTCTGACAGTTCGGTAACTTTGGGCAAATTTGACGGTGTTCACAGAGGACACAGAAAGCTCATTGAGCAGGTCCTTTTGAAGAAGGATGAAGGAAATATTGGAGTCATGTTTGCCTTCGAGATGTCAGATCAGATGATTTTTTCCAGAGAAGAGCGGAAAGATCTTTTGAGGGATCTTGGAATGGATGTGTTGATTGAGTGTCCACTTTCCGAGAAAATCCGCCATATGAAGGCGGAAAGCTTTGTGAAAGAAATACTTGTGGGAGATTTGAAGGCATCCTCCGTTGTGATCGGGGAAGATTACAGATTCGGTTTCGAGCGAAAAGGAACACCGGCACTTCTGAAGAAACTTGGAGAAAAATACGGTTTTGAGACCATTGTCATTCCGAAGGAAAAGGAAGGCAGAAGAAAAGTCAGCAGTACTTATATCAGAGACCAGCTGCGCACGGGGAAAATCGAAAAAGTGAATCAGCTTCTTGGCACCAGATTCTTTCTGAAAGGTGTTGTGGAGCATGGAGCCGGTCTGGGACATAAAGTACTTCTTCCTACAGTGAATCTGATTCCTCCGAAAGAGAAACTGATGCCTCCGAATGGGGTGTATTTTACCAGATCCCGGTTTGGAGAGGAATGTTTTGAGGGAATCACTAATGTGGGTTACAAGCCGACGGTAGACGGAAGCTATCTTGGAGTGGAAACCTACCTCTTCGGATGCGACAAAGATCTGTATGGAAGAGACTGTCTTGTAGAATTCTTTCATTATGAAAGACCGGAATTTCATTTTTCCGGCCTTCCGGAACTTAAGAAACAGCTTTTGAAGGATGCAGAACTTGGAAAAGAGTTTTTTGAAGGACTTCAAAAATAAAGAAAAGAGGTTTACAGGGGAATTTCTTTATGCTATACTAGGCAAGGTTAAAAACCCAGCCCCCATTCAGAGACAGGACACTCCGACCATCTCTTAATGAGCGGCGATTTATAAGATTAAGGAGGAAATCAAAATGATTTCAAAAGAGAAGAAAGCAGCAATTATGGCAGAGTATGCAAGAACAGAGGGTGACACAGGTTCACCGGAGGTACAGGTAGCAGTCCTGACCGCTAGAATCCAGGAGCTCACCGAGCATCTCAAAACACATCACAAAGATCATCATTCCAGACGTGGTCTGCTGAAAATGGTTGGTCAGAGACGTGGACTTCTTGCTTACCTTAAGAAAACAGATATCGAAAGATATCGTGCCCTGATCGAGAAATTAGGCTTAAGAAAATAATTGGTATGCGGAGGGGACGGATATCATCCGTCCCCTTTTTTGAATACCTGCTGCGAAGCAGCTCGCGGTTAAAGCGCAAGTCAAACGGATATTCGCAATCCGCTTCGCTTCTTGCTCATAAGAAGATATGTGCAAAATAGGCTGATTCTTCGTATATCGAAAGGATTTGCTTCTTTTGCACATATAGCAAAACAGGCGGTTCACAGGAAGAGACGTGCCCGTGGATGTCTGTGGATGATTGTCCAGAAAGAAGAATTATCAGAAGAAAAGGAGAGTAAGTATGTACAAAAGTTATTCCATGGATTTAGCCGGAAGAACTCTTACGGTCGATGTTGGCCGTGTTGCAAAGCAAGCCAATGGTGCAGCACTGATGCACTATGGAGATACCACTGTACTTTCTACTGCTACAGCTTCTAAGGAGCCGAGAGAAGGAATTGACTTCTTCCCTCTGAGCGTAGAGTACGAAGAGAAAATGTATGCTGTCGGAAAAATTCCGGGAGGATTCAACAAGAGAGAAGGAAAAGCAAGCGAGCATGCGATCCTGACATCCCGTGTTATTGACCGTCCGATGCGTCCTCTGTTTCCAAAGGATTACCGCAACGACGTAACACTTGTGAACATGGTTATGGCAGTAGATCCGGACTGTAACCCGGAGATTCCTGCAATGCTTGGTTCTGCCATTGCAACCTGCATTTCCGATATTCCGTTTGATGGTCCTTGTGCAACAACACAGGTTGGTCTGATTGACGGAGAGTTCGTCATCAACCCGACTCTTGCACAGAAAGAAGTTTCTGATCTTGCACTGACCGTAGCATCCACAAGAGAAAAAGTTATCATGATCGAAGCCGGAGCAAAAGAAGTTCCGGAGGATAAGATGATCGAGGCGATCTACAAAGCTCATGAAGTGAACCAGGAAATCATCAAATTCATCGACAAGATTGTTGCTGAGTGTGGAAAAGAGAAACATACCTATGAGTCCTGCGCTGTTCCGGAAGAGCTTTTCGCTGCAATCAAAGAGATCGTACCTCCGGCAGAGATGGAAGTTGCGGTATTCTCCGATGACAAACAGACCCGCGAGAACAACATCCGTGTGGTTACAGAGAAACTCAAAGAGGCATTTGCTGACAAAGAAGAGTGGCTGGCAGTTCTTGGCGAGGCTGTATATCAGTATCAGAAGAAGACCGTTCGTAAGATGATCCTGAAAGATCAGAAGCGTCCGGATGGCCGTGCAATTACCCAGATTCGTCCGCTTGCTGCTGAGACAGACATTATTCCGAGAGTTCACGGTTCTGCAATGTTTACCCGTGGACAGACTCAGATCTGTACCGTGACAACTCTGGCTCCTCTTTCCGAGGCTCAGAGAATTGACGGTCTGGATGAGTTTGAGACAAGCAAGAGATATATGCATCACTACAACTTCCCGTCCTACTCTGTAGGTGAGACCAAACCATCCAGAGGACCGGGACGTCGTGAGATCGGACACGGAGCACTTGCTGAGAGAGCACTGGTACCGGTACTTCCTTCTGAGGCAGAGTTCCCATATGCAATCCGTACCGTATCTGAGACCTTTGAGTCCAACGGTTCTACTTCTCAGGCAAGTATTTGTGCATCTACTATGTCTCTTATGGCTGCAGGTGTACCGATTAAGAAACCTGTTGCAGGTATTTCCTGTGGTCTTGTTACCGGTGAGACTGATGATGATTACATCGTACTGACTGATATTCAGGGTCTTGAGGACTTCTTCGGAGACATGGACTTCAAAGTTGCCGGAACTCATGATGGAATCACAGCAATCCAGATGGATATTAAGATTCATGGTCTGACCAGATCGATCGTTGAGGAAGCAATCCGCCGTACAAAAGAGGCGAGAGAGTACATCCTGACAGAAGTTATGGAGAAATGCATTGCAGCTCCTCGTGAGACTGTAGGAAAATATGCACCGAAGATCATCCAGATTCAGATCGATCCGCAGAAGATTGGTGATGTAGTAGGCCAGAGAGGCAAAACCATCAACACCATCATCGAGCGTACCGGTGTGAAGATTGATATCACAGATGACGGTGCAGTATCCATCTGCGGTGTTGAGCAGAAGAGCATGGATGAAGCGAAGAGAATGATCGAGATCATCGCAAGCGACTTTGAGCAGGGACAGATCCTGACCGGTTCCGTTGTAAGCATCAAAGAATTCGGTGCCTTCGTGGAATTTGCTCCGGGCAAAGAGGGAATGGTTCATATTTCCAAAATTGCAAAAGAGAGAATTAATCGTGTGGAAGACGTCCTGACTCTCGGAGACAAGGTAACTGTCATCTGCATGGGCAAAGATAAAATGGGCAGAATGAGCTTTAGTATTAAAGATGTGCCGAAGGAAGTCTGATCATGAGATATCATAATATCACAAAAGATGATATGCTGAATGGAGCAGGTCTGCGTGTGGTACTTTGGGTAGCCGGATGTAATCACGGCTGCAAAGAATGTCAGAATCCAATTACATGGGATCCCAATGGCGGGATCCCATTTGCTGACAAAGACAAGATGGAGCTGTTTGAGGAACTTGAGAAAGATTATGTGGATGGTATCACATTTTCCGGAGGAGATCCCCTTCATCCTGCCAATGTCGCTGATGTGACCGCTCTTGCAGCAGAAATCCGCGAAAAATATCCGGACAAAACCATCTGGCTTTACACCGGATTTTTGTGGGAAGAAATTCAGAATCTTGAGATTATGAATTATCTGGATGTTGTTGTGGACGGCGAGTTCGAAATTGAGAAAAAAGACGTGAAGCTTCACTGGAAAGGTTCTTCCAATCAGAGAGTAGTGAATGTACCGGAGAGTAGAAAATCCGGACAGGTTGTTCTGGTGGAAGAATAAAGTAAAGGAGACCGGCTATGAGAAGGATTGCAAAATTTCACAAAGTCAGTGAGGAACGTTTCCTTTCTGACTGGTTAGATACTTTTTCGGAATGTACAGAAGAGGAAGCAAGAGAGATTTACAATCGTTTGAAACTTCCGAGGAGAGCAACGGCGGGAAGTGCAGGCTATGATTTCTTTGCACCGGCTGCTGTAGTACTGCGTCCGGGAGAAACCATTAAGATTCCGACCGGGATTCGTGTGGAAATGGAACAGGACTGGGTACTGAAATGCTATCCGAGAAGCGGACTTGGCTTCAAATATCGTCTTCAGCTGAACAATACAGTAGGTATTATTGACAGTGATTATTTCTTCTCAGATAATGAAGGACACATGTTCGCCAAAATCACCAATGATACAAACGAGAACAAAACCGTGGAAATTCCGGAAGGTACCGGCTTTATGCAGGGTATTTTTGTGGAGTATGGCATCACAGTGGATGATGATGCGACCGAGATCCGAAATGGCGGATTCGGAAGTACAACGAAATAAGAGACAGATAAAAAAACCATCGATTTCAGAAATGTATGTTTCTGAAACCGGTGGTTTTTTGAACGTAAGCTGCGAAACATTCTGCATTCATGAGCAGACTGCCGGGCTCATAATTACTCTGCGCCGTTGGACTCTGCAACGAGACGTGCATTCTCCTCAACCCATGTGTTGAAGGCATCTGCAGCTGCTGCGTACTCCTCGTCGCTTTCGATGTTGGAAAGCATAGGAGAACCATCCGGTGCTGTGGTGAAGGTGTACAGATATACCTCACCCTGCTGATTCTGACCATTCTCATCCAGAGGAAGAAGGGCAATGTATTTGTCCTCTCCTGCAAGGAAGGTTCCGATAATTGCACACTCAACTTCAGAATCGTCTTCCATAGTCAGTGTGAGGGTGCGATGCTCTTCCAGCTCAACATTTCCGCCGCCGCATCCGCCGCAAGTTGCACAGTCGCTGGGACTGCATCCGAAGTTGCTGTTAAATTCATCACTCATAATGAGGTAACCTCTTCTTTCATTAGAATAACTTCGATTGTATCAGAAGAATCTGAAGAAAGCAATAGGGAGGGGTTTCTAAGTCGGGTAAGAATATGCTATAATGCTCATATTCAGTCAATTAAGAGATCCGGATGGATTTTGAAAGACAAAGAGAGGAGAATTCAATGAAATTAGTTTCATGGAATGTAAACGGAATACGTGCCTGCGTTACAAAAGGGTTTCTGAAGAGCTTTCAGGAACTGGATGCAGATGTATTTTGTCTTCAGGAGACAAAGTGTCAGGAAGGACAGATTCACCTGGATCTTCCGGGATATTATCAATATTGGAATTATGCAAAGCGAAAAGGATACTCGGGAACAGCTATGTTTACCAAAACAGAGCCTCTTCGTGTGACTTATGGTATGGGAAAGGAAGAACATGACCAGGAAGGCCGAATGATTACAGCGGAATTTGAAAAATTCTTTCTTATTACGGTATATACGCCAAATTCTCAGAGTGAATTAAAGAGACTGGACTATCGTATGACCTGGGAGAGAGATCTCCTTTCCTATATGAAAGAGCTACAGAAGGAGAAACCGGTGATTCTCTGCGGAGACCTGAATGTGGCTCACAAAGAGATTGACCTGAAAAATCCAAAGACGAACCGGGGAAATCCCGGATTCAGTGACGAAGAAAGAGAATGTTTTTCCCGTGTACTGGAAGAGGGATTCGTGGACACCTTCCGTCATTTTTATCCGGATATGGAGGAACAGTATTCCTGGTGGTCCTATCGTTTCCATGCGAGGGAAAAAAATGCGGGATGGAGAATCGATTATTTTGTAACATCGCCTTCCCTTACGGAGTCTCTGGAAGATGCGTTCATTCATCCGGAGATCTTTGGATCCGACCATTGTCCCATTGAACTTCGGGCTCGTTTATGAGAGTGTGAAGGGATGGAATCGCTGCGGTTGACAGAGTAACTGCGAAGGTGCAAGACAGTTACGGATAGGGTGATGTGACAGCAGAAGCACGAGATAAAAAAATGAGTAGAGGCTTGGGAGTGTCGGAGAAGAACACTCTCTGCCGGGCAGGAGAGGATAAATAAATGACAGCAGATAATTTGAAGATCAGTGCAGGAAATCCATTGATTCCGGGAGTAACAAAGGTGGAACGGGGATACAATTTTACAATCGAAGCGGATGAGGATGCAAAAGTCGCTCTTGTCCTGTATCAAAAAAAGACGCGGGAACCGGTTCGCGAAATTCCTCTGAAACATGAACTTCGTATGGGAAGAGTTCGTTCTGTGAGAGTGGAAGGAATCAGTCCGGCTGTTTATGAATATAATTACCGGATTAACGGGGAAATCTATCATGATCCAAGAGCGATGCTCGTATATGGAAGAGAAGTTTTTGGAGCGCCGGCCTCCAAAGAAGAGGATGAGCATGCTATACGAAGCGGAATGTTTTATCCGGAAGCCTATGACTGGGAAGAAGATAAACCACTGAATATTCCGTATGAGGACCTGATTTTGTACAAAGTGCACGTAAGAGGGTACACTATGGGATATAAGGGAAGGATTTCCAAAAAGGGAACCTTTTCTGCTTTGAAAAAGATGATTCCTTATTGGAAAGAGCTTGGAATTAACGGAATCGAACTGATGCCGGCCTATGAGTTTGCAGAAACGTTTCCAAAGAGAGCAAACGAGGGAATGGTGACAGCGAAACAGGATACAGAGAGAGTGAATTTCTGGGGATACCGTTCCGGATTCTATTTCGCTCCGAAGAAGTCTTACTGTGCGGAAAAAAAGCCGGAGAATGAAGTGAGGGATTTCGTAAAAGCTCTTCACAAAGCCGGTATGGAATGTATTATGGAATTTTATTTTCCGGAGGGAACGGATGCTTCGTATGCATTGAAGGCACTGCAGTGGTGGAAAGTAGTGTACCATATTGACGGTTTCCATATTGTGGGAGAAGGGGCTCCTCTGGATCTGATTCTGAGAGACGGGCTTCTCTCTGAGACAAAACTGATGGCAGCAGGGTATGATTTCGGAAGACTGCCGAGAAGAGCAAAACGGACGCTTGCCGAGTATCAGAATGGTTTCCAGCAGGATATGAGAAGAATTCTGAAAAGCGACGAAGATATGGTTGGAACAGCGGTCCGTCATATTCGGGAAAATTCTGCGGACCATGGTACGATCAACTATATGGCAAGCCAGGATGGCTTTACTCTGAAAGATCTTGTGAC
>JAUNAE010000016.1:0-12673 GCA_030527765.1 Eubacteriales bacterium | reverse complement strand
TATCGCCACAATGAGGAAAACGGACAGGACAATCAGGATGGAACGAGTTACAATTATTCCTGGAACTGTGGCGTGGAAGGTCCGACCCGAAAGGCCGGAATCAGACAGCGAAGAGAACAGCAGATTCGAAATGCCCTGTTTCTTCTGTTTTTGAGTCAGGGAACACCGATGCTTTATGGGGGGGATGAGTTCGGCAACAGCCAGGGAGGAAATAACAACGCCTGGTGTCAGGACAATCTGACCGGCTGGGTTGACTGGAGAGAGCGCAGAAAGAATGACAAACTTCATAAATTTGCAGCTCAGACCATTGCCTTCAGAAAGGCACACCCGATTCTACACTTTGATCAGGAACTTCGTGGAACCGATTACAAAGCTCTTGGATTTCCGGATTTTTCCCTTCACGGAGAACGGGCATGGTATATGAGCTTTGACAATACAAGCCGTATGTTCGGAATACTGTATAATGAAGCGTATGCAAAGGGAGTTTCCGGTACCCGTGCAAAAGAGGCGGGAGATTTTCTGTTTGTAGCATATAATTTTCACTGGGAAAGCAGAAAGTTCGCCCTTCCGACACTTCCGGCGGGATTGAGATGGAAAAAAACAGCGGATACCGCTCTCGGATATGAGAACTGCTTCCAACCGGAGGATGTGGCTCTTGAAAAGTTTATCGAAGTTTCCCCGAGATCCATTGTGATTCTTTCCGGGGAGGAGGAACATAAATGAAAGCAGTTGAGCATTTTAAAACGATTACAAGACATAAACTGATGGTGATGAAGTATTGTTTTCGCATTGGTCTTTACAAACAGGGACTAATGCATGATCTTTCCAAGTATTCCCCTACGGAATTTCTGGTAGGATGCCGGTATTATCAGGGAGATCGAAGCCCGAATAATGCAGAACGGGAGGATACGGGAGTGTCCATGTCCTGGCTTCACCACAAAGGAAGAAACCGCCACCATTTTGAATACTGGGTAGACTATTCTCTGGATTCGGAGCATGTGATTATGGGAGCCAAAATGCCGAGAAAATATGTGGCGGAGATGGTAATGGACAGAATCAGTGCCAGCAGAAACTATCTGGGAGATGCATATAATGATCAGCAGCCTCTGGAGTATTACCTCAGAGGAAAAGAAAAATTATGGTTTATCCATCCGGAAACAAAGAGGGATCTGGAGGCGCTTCTCAGAATTCTAAGTGATCACGGAGAAGATGCCCTTCTTCGTTATATCAAAAACAGATATCTCAAAAAATAATAGTTGTATTTAGAATGGCAGTGTGGTAAAGTGTAAAAACAATCATAAATTTCTATCAACACTTATTAGCGTATAGGAGGAACACATTTGGCAAACACAAACATTATTATTCTTATTGCCTTTGCACTTTACCTGTCCATGATGGTCATCGTTGGTCTTGTATATATGAGATCTTCATCCAATTCCGAAGATTATTTTCTTGGAGGAAGAGGGTTGAATGCATGGGTAGCTGCATTGTCCGCCCAGGCTTCCGATATGAGCGGATGGCTTCTGATGGGGCTCCCCGGAGCAATTTATGCCTATGGAACAGGTCAGGTATGGATTGCTGTCGGATTGTTTCTGGGAACCGTTGCTAACTGGATTCTTATTTCCGGAAGACTTCGAAGATATACCATTGAGGCAAACAATTCACTGACGATTCCGGAATACCTGGAGAATCGATTTGGAGATCGAAAAAAAGTTTTGCTTCTCCTGTCGTCCGTGGTTATTGTCATTTTCTTTCTGGTATATACTGCTTCTGCACTTGCTGCAGGTGGAAAGCTGTTTAACAATGTATTCGGCATGGATTATCATATGGCCCTTCTTCTGGGCGGGGTGGTTATTCTTGCCTACACGTTGATGGGCGGTTTCATGGCAGTGAGTGTGACAGATTTTATTCAGGGAACATTAATGCTCATCGGCCTTTTGATTGTACCGATCGCCGCTTATGGCCTTGTAAAAGGAAATGTAACGGACCTTTTGACACAGAGTGGTGTGACCGGTGGGGCAGAGTCTTTTTTGAATCCGATGATGAATGGTGACAGACCGTATACCTTTGTCGAGATATTCTCTCAGCTGGCCTGGGGACTTGGATATTGTGGAATGCCCCATATTCTTACCAGATTTATGGCCATCAGAGATGAAAAAGAGATTCGGAAATCCTGTGTCATTGCGATTGTCTGGGATATCCTTTCTCTTGGAGCAGCTGTGTTTATCGGTGTGATCGGTCGTGCATATCTCATGCCGCTGGTTCTTGGAGAAGGCGGAACTTCTTCTGCCGAGAGTGTATTTATCGAAATGATTCGAAAAGTGTTCAGCGTGGATTTCGGACTTCCGTTTATCGGAGGAATTTTCCTCTGCGGTATTCTTGCGGCAATTATGTCTACTGCAGACTCCCAGCTTCTTGTAACGGCCTCTGCTGTATCAGAAGATCTCTATCACAGTTTTATTGACCGGGAGGCGGATGAGAAAAAGATTTTGAGAGTCAGTCGTGTGACCGTTGTTGTGATCGCTTTGATTGCCCTTATTATTGCATGGAATCCGGATAACAGCATTATGGGACTGGTATCCAACGCATGGGCAGGGCTCGGATCTGCATTTGGTCCAATTGTATTCATGTCTCTCTTCTGGAGAAGAACCAATCTTCAGGGGGCTGTAGCCGGAATACTTACCGGAGGTTTGACCGTCATTGTGTGGGATTATCTTCCGATCATAGGAGGAAAAACTCTGGGAACTTATACAGGAATCTATTCTCTGGCTGTTGGATTTATTCTCAGTATTCTCATGATTGTGATCGTAAGTCTTGCAACCAAAGCTCCATCCAGGGAGATTACGGACGTATTTGACAGAGTCAATCAGAAGAGCAAATAAAGCTAAGGTTATTGTTTGCGGGGAGTATCCTGCTTGGAACAGACAGGGATTTCCTGCTTTACTGAGTCTGTTAATTTTATAAGGAATATGTTATGATGAGGCTGCTGCAAACTTTTGCGGCAGCCTTATAAAATATTGAAATGCCATACGAAATGACATCTTTGACAAATATACAGGGAGGTTTTATATATGATGACACCAACATTGGCTGCTTATTACAAGGAGCAGGATCCGGATAAACGAAAAAAACTGTTAGACCAGTCAATAGAACTGCAGGAAGAGCCGGAAAACAATGAAATCCGCCAAAAACTCTGGGAAATCCGCTATGCGGAAAAATCCCAGGCCCGTGCCGGAGGAAGAGCGGACGCATATCTTGCTATGTGGATGGCTATGGAATTCAACCGGGGAGCAGGCAAAAAAGTTTTCCGTCAGAAAGGTGCCCGAAAAGAACTCAAAAAGCATGTGGATAAATTACAGTTTGAGAAGTTTCTGAATGGCAGTGAAGCCGAGCAGGAAATGCTCTATCAGGAGTGTGTGCATATGGTGAAACTGTACATGAGCTTGTGTAAAGAAGATAAATCTTATAATTCCTATTTTGGCGGAATTATAAACATGAAAAAAGATGCAGTCAACGACAAAATCAAACGTGACATATATGAGACTGCGGTAGAACTGCCGACGGATCTGGAAATCAAAGAACTGGAGATTCTCGTCAGAGCTGCTAAAGAAGCTTTTGAAGAGTTTTATCCGGGAGAAGGAGGAATCATCGCATGACATTTGACAGAATCTCTCATGCATATGAAGTTCTTCGCACAGAGGAACTGACAGATGTTCATTCTCAGGGAACCATTCTCCGTCACAAAAAGACAGGTGCCCGGGTGATGATAATTGAGAATGAAGATGAGAATAAAGTATTTAACATCGTATTCCGCACTCCGCCTTCGAACAGCACCGGAGTTGCGCACATTTTGGAACACAGCGTTTTGTGTGGATCCAGAGATTTCCCTTTGAAAGATCCTTTTGTAGAACTGGTCAAGGGTTCCATGAACACTTTTCTGAATGCCATGACTTATTCGGATAAAACCTGTTATCCTGTGGCAAGCTGCAATGATCAGGATTTTCAGAATCTGATGCATGTATATCTGGACGCAGTTTTTCATCCGAATATTTACGAACATGAAGAGATCTTCCTTCAGGAGGGCTGGCATTATCATCTGGAAAACACCGAAGGACCGTTGACTCTGAACGGTGTTGTTTACAATGAAATGAAAGGTGCATTTTCCTCTTCGGAGGAAATTCTGGATCGCACGATTTTTCAGTCTCTGTTCCCGGATACAACCTATGGAGTAGAGTCCGGAGGTGACCCGGATCACATTCCGGAGTTAACTTACGAGGAATTTCTAAATACCCACAGAAGATTTTATCATCCGTCCAACAGTTTCATTTACCTTTACGGAAAGATGGATATGGAGGAGAAACTTCTCTTTATCCATGACAAATATCTCTCAGAGTATGAGGCACTGGAAGTAGATTCCGAAATCGCCGCACAGAAGCCTTTCCGGGAGATTAAGGAGATCAGTATCCCGTATCCGATTTCTGAAGAGGAAGGTCTGGAGGAGAATACATACTTCTCATACAACATGACCATTGGAGATAAGGATCCCCTTGTCTGCACTGCCTTTGATATTATCGATTACGCACTCCTTAGTTCTCCGGGTGCGCCTCTGAAGAAAGCACTTCAGGAAGCTGGAATCGGCAAAGAAATTTACGGCAATTTCGACGACGGAATTCTGATGCCTTACTTTTCCATTGTTGCCAAAGGAGCCTCTTCAGATCAGAAAGAAGAGTTTCTGGCAATTATCAAGAAAGTCCTTCAGGATACGGTGGAGAACGGAATCAACAAAAAAGCAGTGATTGCAGGTCTGAATTCCATGGAATTCAGATACCGGGAGGCAGATTATTCCAGTTATCCGCGAGGATTGATTTATGGACTGGACATTTTGGATGACTGGCTGTACAGCGATGAAGATCCGTTTATCCATCTGAAACAGCTGAAAGTTTTTGAAGAACTGAGAAATCAGCTGGAGACGGGGCTCTTCGAGAAACTGATTGATCAGTACCTTTTGAAAAATACCAATGGTGCCATCGTTATTATGGAGCCTAAGGCAGGACTTGCCGCAGAAAAAGAAGAGAAACTGAAAGAATCTCTGGAAAACTTCCGCAAGAGCCTCTCTGAGGAAGAGCGAGAAGCGATGGTGGCAAAGACAAAAGCTCTTGAAGAATACCAGGATGCGGAGGAGGACCCGGAACTTCTGGAATGTCTCCCGATGCTGAAGAGAGAAGATATGAGAAGAGAGCACTTCCCGTTGTCCAATACCCCTTATGAACTGGAAGATACTTTGTTTCTCCATCATGATGTGACAAGCAACGGAATTGGATATGTGGATCTCATGTTTGACGTGAAAGACGTTGTTCCGGAGAAAATTCATTATCTGGGATTGCTCAAAACCGTCCTTTTCTACATCGACACAGAGGATCATACTTACGGAGAGCTGTATAACGAAATTAACGCAAACTCCGGCGGTGTTATGACCAGCGTTCATTTTTTTGAGAACGATAAGTATGAGGATGGATTCCGTCCGGGCTTCTCTGTTAGAGGAAAAGCCTTGTATTCCCAGATGGAATTTCTGTTCGGCATTGTCCGGGAAGTACTTTTGACATCGAAGCTTACGGACAAAATTCGCCTGAGAGAAATTGTTTCCGAGGTGAAATCCAGAGCGCAGAGTGGTATGGTGAGCGCCGGACACGGAACGGCAGTTCTTCGCGCATCTTCCTACAGCTCCAAAGGATCTTACTTCCAGGATGAACTGGCAGGTGTGGGATATTATGAGTTTATTGAGCATCTGGATGCAAACTTTGATGAGGAGATCGATCAGGTAATCTCCGGTATGCAGCAGATTCTTTCTGAGGTTGTGAGACCGGAAAATCTGATGGTGGATTATACGGGAGAAAAATCATCTCTGGAAATGATGCAGAAGCTTACAAGAGAGTTCAGAGCGGCTCTTCCTACTGGCGAACCTGTGAAGGAAGAACGAGTGCTGGAATGCAGAGTGAAGAATGAAGGATTCAAAACGTCGAGTCAGGTGCAGTATGTTGCCCAGACCGGTAATTTCCGAAGAAAAGGGCTGGAATTTACCGGAGCACTCAGAATTCTGAAACTTATTCTCAGCTACGAATATCTCTGGCACAATGTCCGTGTTAAAGGCGGAGCTTATGGCTGTATGAGCGGATTTAAGAGAAATGGTGAGAGTTACTTTGCTTCCTACAGAGATCCTCATCTTCAGAAGACACTTGAGACGTATGCCGGTGTTCCGGAGTATCTCAGAAACTTTACGGCGGATGAGCGCACTATGACAAAATATATCATCGGAACCGTAGGCGGAATGGACATTCCGAGAACTCCGAAAATGCAGGGAGAACTCTCAAAAGCCGCATATTTTGACGGAGTGACCGATGAGCAGATTCAGAGAGAACGAGAACAGGTTCTGGACGCGACGGAAGAAGATATTCGGGCACTTGCTCCGATTGTGGAAGCCGTTCTTTCGGACGGTCAGTTCTGTGTTGTCGGAAGTGAAAGCGCTGTGGAAAAAGCAAAAGATATTTTCAAAGAAGTGAAATCTCTCATTCACTGAAAAGGAGAAGAATAATCTATGGATGAAACGAAAAAATCTGGATTTGTTGCCATTATCGGTCGTCCGAATGTTGGAAAATCAACACTGATGAATCATCTCATCGGACAGAAAATTGCAATCACATCCAAGAAGCCTCAGACCACAAGAAACCGTATTCAGACAGTTTACACAGATGATCAGGGTCAGATCGTATTTTTGGATACGCCGGGAATTCACAAGGCAAAGAACAAACTTGGAGAATACATGGTGGAAGTGGCAGAGCGCACACTGAGAGAAGTAGATGCGATTATGTGGCTTGTGGAGCCAACTACGTTCATCGGTGCCGGTGAGCGCCATATCGCAGAAGAACTGCAGAAAGTCGGTGTTCCGGTCATTCTCATTATCAACAAAGTAGATACCGTTTCCAGGGAAGAGATTCTTCCGGCGATTGACAGTTATCGAAAGATTTGTGATTTTGCGGAAATTATTCCATGCTCTGCCTTAAGAGGACAGAACACAGAGGAAATCATCCCGAGTCTTTTTAAGTATCTGCCTTACGGTCCGATGTTTTATGACGAGGATACGATCACAGACCAGCCTCAGAGACAGATTGTGGCAGAAGTTATCCGTGAAAAGGCACTCCATGCACTGGACGCAGAGATTCCTCACGGCATCGCAGTTGCCATTGATACGATGAAAGAGCGTCCGGGGAAAAAACCTCTGGTAGATATTGAAGCGACCATTATCTGTGAAAAGGATTCCCACAAAGGAATTATTATCGGAAAACAGGGCGCCATGCTTAAGAAAATTGGCAGCAATGCCAGATATGAACTGGAGATGATGCTGGAGAGCAAAGTGAACCTTCGCCTTTGGGTAAAAGTGAAAAGGGACTGGAGAGACAGCGATTTTCTGATTAAGAACTTTGGATATAACAAGAAGGAAATATAATCGATGAGTGATCTTGTGACCGTGCAGGGAGTTGTTCTTTCAGCAATGTCCATTGACGAATATGACAGACGGATTGTACTGCTGACAAGAGAGAGAGGAAAAATTACGGCCTTTGCAAAAGGAGCCCGGAGAATGAACAGTCCTCTCATGGCGGCAACAGGCCCCTTTGTGTTCGGGAATTTCACTCTGTATGAGGGCAAATCAAGTTACCGGGTGAATCAGGCTGAGATCACTTATCAGTTTTCGGATCTTGCCAGGGAACAGCCCGGGGTATACTATGGATTCTATTTCCTGGAAATTGCAGATTATTTCGGACATGAAGGCACCGATGAACGGGAGATGATGAATCTGTTGTTTCTGACGATCAAAGCCCTCATGAACAAAAATATCGATAACCGGCTGATTAGGTGTATTTTTGAATTGAGGACGCTCACGGTGCAGGGATTCATGCCGGAACTGTTTCAGTGCAGCTCCTGCGGGAAAGAGCCTTCGAAGGAGGATCAGATCTGGTTTTCGCAGGAAAACCATGGAATTTGTCTGGGAGAATGTGCAAGACAGGTACCGGATGCGAGAAGAATTTCCGGGGCGGCACTTTATGCCATGCAGTTCATTGCAGCAGCACCTATGGGAAAACTGTATACTTTCACGGTGAAGGAAGAGGTTCTTGCAGAACTTGAAATGATCATCCACCGATATACAAAGAAAAATACCGATCGCCGTTTCAAAAGTCTGGACATTCTGGAGATGATGATCAGAAATTGATCTCAGTCGGGGAGACCCCCATCTTCTATAAGTGGGGATAACAAATTAGTCTCAGTGGGGGTCTAAATCCCCGACTGAGATGAGCGATTTAACTTTTGGTTGAAAAATGGAAAAGATCCTAGTATAATCGTACAAAAGCACCTGGTTTTTCGATGCGATGTATTAAAGTAGCAGGATAGCAGCAGTCGAGAAGACTCACACTTAATCACAGTCGGGGAGACCCCCATCTTCTATAAGTGGGGGATAACAATTTTATCTCGGCAAGACTTGGTTCAGACAGCATTGAGTTGCAGGTATTTACATGAAAGATGAGGAGAGTAGAGTTATGGAAAAAACAATGGAAAAAATTGTAGCTCTTGCAAAGGCAAGAGGTTTTGTATACCCGGGATCTGAGATCTATGGTGGTCTTGCAAATACCTGGGATTACGGAAACCTTGGCGTCGAGCTGAAGAACAATGTAAAAAAAGCCTGGTGGCAGAAATTTGTTCAGGAGTCTCCATACAATGTTGGAGTAGATTGTGCAATTCTTATGAATCCTCAGACATGGGTTGCTTCCGGACATCTTGGCGGTTTCTCTGATCCTCTGATGGATTGTAAAGAGTGCCATGAGCGTTTCCGTGCAGATAAGCTGATTGAGGACTTCTGCGCAGAGCATGATATCAAACTTGAGGGTGCAGTCGATGCATGGTCTCAGGAAGAGATGATGAGCTTCATCAAAGAGCATGAGATTCCATGCCCAACCTGCGGCAAACACAACTTCACCGACATTCGTCAGTTCAACCTGATGTTCAAAACATTCCAGGGTGTTACCGAGGATGCAAAGAATACCGTATATCTTCGTCCGGAGACTGCACAGGGTATTTTCGTAAACTTCAAGAACGTACAGAGAACTTCCCGTAAGAAAATTCCGTTCGGAATCGGCCAGATCGGTAAATCCTTCCGTAACGAGATTACACCGGGTAACTTCACATTCCGTACAAGAGAGTTTGAGCAGATGGAGCTTGAGTTCTTCTGCGAGCCGGATACTGACCTTGAGTGGTTTGCATACTGGAAACAGTTCTGCCTTGACTGGCTGTCTTCTCTGGGACTGAAGAAAGAGGAAGTTCGTTATCGTGACCATGACAAAGAAGAGCTGAGCTTCTACAGCAAGGCTACAACAGACGTTGAGTTCCTGTTCCCATTCGGATGGGGCGAGCTGTGGGGAATCGCTGACCGTACAGATTATGACCTTACTCAGCATCAGAACGTATCCGGACAGGATATGAGCTACTTCGATGATGAGAAGAAAGCAAAATACATTCCATACGTTGTTGAGCCGTCTCTTGGTGCAGACCGTATGGTGCTTGCATTCCTGTGCAGCGCATATGATGAGGAAGTTCTGGATGCAGAGAAGAATGACGTTCGTACCGTACTTCACTTCCATCCGGTACTGGCACCGGTTAAGATCGGTGTGCTTCCGCTTTCCAAGAAGCTGAACGAGGGTGCTGAGAAAGTATTCCAGACACTTTCCAAGAAATACAACTGTGAATTCGATGATCGTGGAAATATTGGTAAACGTTACAGAAGACAGGATGAGATCGGAACTCCGTTCTGTGTAACCTATGACTTTGATTCTGAAGAGGATCAGGCAGTTACCGTTCGTGACCGTGATACCATGGAGCAGGTTCGTGTGAAGATTGAAGATCTGGAGAACTACTTCGCAGACAAATTCACATTCTGATAATTATTATCCGAAAAGGATTAAGACCGTGCCGGCATCTGTCGGCACGGTTTTTTTATAGTTTCTTGAAAAATATATGAAAGACAGTATTTTCTGACAGATTTGATTGAATATATGCAAAATAACTTAAAAGAATAAAAAATTAAAGCAAAAACAGGGCTTTATACACAAAAGAGATTGACTTTTGAACTTCAAACTGGTAAAATATCAATAAATTATTTCGCTAGAGGAGGCAATATCATGGCAAAAAAGAGAAATATTATTGTTGGACAGTCTGGTGGACCTACATCGGTAATTAATTCCAGTCTGGCAGGAGTATACAGCAATGCGATCGAGAGAGGCTTTGATAAGGTATACGGAATGCTTCATGGAATTCAGGGCCTTCTGGATGAAGAGTACGTGGATTTGTCTACACAGATTCACTCACAGTTGGATATCGAGCTTCTGAAGAGAACGCCTTCTGCATTTCTCGGATCTTGCCGTTTTAAACTGCCGGAGATTCATGAAGATAAAGCAATTTATGAGAAAATTTTCCAGATTCTCAACAAACTTGAGATCGAAGCGTTTATTTATATCGGTGGTAATGATTCCATGGATACCATTAAGAAATTGTCTGATTATGCAATCCTTACAGGAGAACCACAGAAATTCCTTGGTGTTCCGAAGACCATTGACAATGACCTTGCACTGACTGACCATACACCTGGATTTGGAAGCGCTGCAAAATACATCGGTGTTTCCACAAAAGAGGTTATCAGAGATGCAGAAGGTCTTACCTACAAGAAGAACATGATTACCATCGTGGAAATTATGGGACGTAATGCCGGATGGCTCACAGGTGCAGCTGCCCTTGCTCAGTCTGAAGAGTGTGATGGTCCGGATCTGATTTACCTTCCGGAAGTTCCATTTGATATTGACCGTTTCCTTGCAAAAGTTCGCGAACTTCTGAAGAAGAAATCATCCGTAGTGATTTGTGTTTCCGAGGGAATCAAACTTGAAGATGGACGTTACGTATGTGAGCTTGGAAGCAGCGGAGATTATGTAGATGCTTTCGGTCACAAACAGTTACAGGGTACGGCAACTTACCTTGCAAACTTCCTTGCAGCCGAGTGTGGATGCAAGACAAGAGCAGTAGAACTTTCTACACTTCAGAGAAGTGCTTCTCATATGGCATCCAGAGTGGATATTGATGAGGCATTCATGGTTGGCGGTGCTGCAGTAAAGGCTGCAGATGAGGGAGATACCGGCAAGATGATCGTCATTGACCGTGTATCCGATGACCCGTACATGTCTGCAACCGGAATTTATGATGTTCATCGTATTGCCAATGAGGAAAAACTGGTTCCGAGAAGCTGGATGAACAAGGAAGGCACTTATGTTACAAAAGACTTCATCGATTATGTGAAGCCTCTGATTCAGGGAGATTACCAGCCGATTATGGTAAATGGTCTGCCTCGTCATCTTGTCCTGAATAAGAAACAGTCAAAGCGTCGTGGTAAATAATAAAAGTGTCAAAATGTCTGACTTTTATGCCATTTCTAAGAGAATGAAATACATCTGAATAAAAATAAGACATCAAAAAGGAGTCTTCTTCGGAAGATTCCTTTTTTTGTGAGCGTTTTTTAAAGTTTACGCTTGACTATTTAGAAAGAAATCATTATTATGATTGTGTGCGTAAACAGCTAAAAGTACTTATTAAAAATAGGAGGAAAATGTAAGATGGCTAAATGGGTTTACATGTTTACAGAAGGTAACGCAACCATGAGAAATCTTCTGGGTGGTAAGGGCGCAAACCTTGCTGAGATGACAAACCTGAAACTTCCGGTACCGCAGGGTTTCACAATCACAACTGAGGCCTGCACACAGTACTATGAGGATGGCAGATCCATCAATGATGAGATCATGGGCCAGATCATGGAAGCAATCACAAAAATGGAAGGTATCACCGGTAAGAAGTTCGGTGACAAAGAGAATCCTCTGCTCGTATCTGTACGTTCCGGTGCTAGAGCATCTATGCCTGGTATGATGGATACAATCCTGAACCTTGGTCTGAATGAGGACGTAGTTGAAGTCCTTTCTGCAAAATCCGGCAACCCACGTTGGGCTTGGGACTGCTATAGAAGATTTATCCAGATGTACTCTGATGTAGTTATGGAAGTTGGTAAGAAATACTTCGAGGAGCTCATCGACAAGATGAAAGCTGATCGTGGTGTAAAACTTGACGTTGAGCTTACCGCTGAAGATCTGAAAGAGCTTGCTGGACAGTTCAAAGCTGAGTACAAAGCAAAAATCGGAAACGATTTCCCGTCCGATCCGAAGGAGCAGCTGGTAGGCGCTATCAAAGCTGTATTCCGTTCCTGGGACAACCCGCGTGCAAACGTATATCGTCGTGATAACGATATCCCATATTCCTGGGGTACCGCTGTTAACGTACAGATGATGGCATTCGGTAACATGGGTGATGACTGTGGTACCGGTGTAGCATTTACACGTGACCCAGCTACCGGTAACAAAGGTCTGTTCGGTGAGTTCCTGACCAATGCACAGGGTGAGGACGTTGTTGCTGGTGTTCGTACACCAATGCACATTTCCGAGATGGAGCAGAAGTTCCCGGAGGCATTCAAACAGTTCGTTGAGGTTTGTGGTATCCTTGAGAACCACTACAGAGATATGCAGGATATGGAGTTCAC
>JAUNAE010000265.1 GCA_030527765.1 Eubacteriales bacterium | reverse complement strand
GGGAAAACCATGTCTGAATTAATTTCTATTGTAATGCCGAACTATAATGGCAAGCGGTATTTGAAACAATCCATCGAGAGTGTTCGAAAGCAGACCTACACCAATTGGGAACTTTTGGTTGTGGATGACTGTTCGAAGGACGGATCTGAGAAAATAGCAGCTGCATATGAAAAAGAAGACAAACGAATTCGGCTGATTCGAAGTCCGAAAAATCAGGGCGTTGCTTTGACAAGAAATCTTGGAATTCAGGAGGCAAAGGGAGAGTACATTGCACTTCTGGACAATGACGATACCTGGGAACCGGAGAAACTTCGGATGCAGCTGGAACTTCTTCGAAAAACAAGAGCAGAGATCGGATACTGTTCCTACGATTTTATAGATGAGATGGGGAAGGAGATTAAGAGACCATTTCTGGTGCCGGAGTTCACGAATTTTAATAAGATGCTGGTGAGCAGTGTGATTTCCTGTTCCACCGCTATGATCCGCAGTGATGTTCTGAAGGCACATCCATTTGATCCTACGTACTATCATGAAGATTTTGTTTTGTGGATGGAACTTTTGAAGGTACCTTACCGGGCTGTGGGAAATCGGGAAGTACTGGCGCACTATCGACAGATTCAGGGATCCAGATCCAACAATAAGAAGAATGCTGCTTTGGAACGCTGGAAAGTATATCGAAATCAGCTTCACTTATCCTGGGGAAAAAGCGCAGTGGCGTTCGTTCGGTATGCAGTAAAAGCGGTATGGAAATATCGATAAACAAGAATCTTGGAATATGCTGAAATAAAATTAGTTTTACACACAGCGGCACTATAATATGGTATAATATGCGTAATTCAAAGGCAGTGAAATATAAGGAATTTATATATAAGAAAGGAGATACTGTTATGATGAAGAAATTTTTGAAAAAACTGACTGTCATGGTTGCAGCCATCAGCATGGCATTTGCAGTTCCAACAGTTTCCTATGCATATGGAACAGGAACCGCAATCAATACCTCCGGAACTACCTATACAGTAAGAGTAGCAACAGGATATCTTGCACTGAGAACAGCAATGGCATACGATTCCAGAAACGAGATTGGAGCGATGTATACCGGAGAGACCGTACAGGTACAGAACACGAACACAGGAACTGAGTACTGGTATGTATATTCACCGAAACTTGGAAAATCCGGCTACTGTAACAGCAAATACCTCGTTGGCGGAGGTGGAAGCTACTCCAGTGGTGGAAGCGTTTCTACAGGTGGAACTACATATACTGTAAGAGTAGCAACAGGATATCTTGCACTGAGAACAGCAATGGCATACGACTACAGCAACGAGATCGGAGCGATGTACACCGGAGAGACCGTACAGGTGCAGAACACAAACACAGGAACTGAGTACTGGTATGTATATTCACCGAAGCTTGGAAAATCCGGCTACTGTAACAGTAAATATCTCGTTGGCGGAGGCGGAAGCTACTCCGGAGGCGGATATTCAGGAAGCAGCTCTACCGGCGGTGCAACTTATACCGTAAGTGTAGCAACAGGATATCTCGCACTGAGAACAGCAATGGCATATGATTCTCGAAACGAGATCGGAGCAATGTACTCCGGAGAGACCGTACAGGTACAGAACACGAACACAGGAACTGAGTACTGGTATGTATATTCACCGAAGCTTGGAAAATCCGGTTACTGCAACAGCAAATATCTTATTGGTGGAGGCGGAAGTTACTCCGGCGGAAGTTCCAGTTCAGGTATGACCCGCACTGTAAGTGTAGCAACAGGATATCTTGCACTGAGAACAGCAATGGCATATGATGATAGCAATGAGATCGGAGCAATGTATTCCGGAGAGACCGTACAGGTACAGAATACGAACACAGGAACTGAGTACTGGTATGTATATTCACCGAAGCTTGGAAAATCCGGCTACTGCAACAGCAAATATCTTCGCTAATGAATGAATAAGAAACAACAGAAAGGCCAGCGGCAAACCGCTGGCCTTTCTGTATTGTAAGAAAGTCAATCGGATTCTTGCAATCCGCTTTGCTCCTTGCAAGACTTAATAACTGCTTCGCAGCTTGATTCGGTTAAATTATTTCATATTTAACTGGTATTTCATGATGCAGGAAGTACAGAAGAAAGTAGCTACATCAAGAAGAACGTGAACTGCAATAAAGGACAGGATAAGTGGAAGAAATTCCATGAAGGTTCCATCTGCAACATTCACAAATCCTACCAGAAGGAGTGTGTATAAAACGTTCACAACAATGTATGCAATGATTGCGCCCGGGATGGGATAATTCTTCCAGAGCTGTCCAAGTGCGACGGAGGCATACAGAGAATTCACGGCAAATACCAGAAGTACCAGAAGCAGCAGGACAAGGAGCAGGATGAAAACAGGTACAGATACATGGAAAGTATCGTTGCAGAATTTTGCAAATTCACCCCAGAAATCTCCGTTGAATCCAAGTTTCACCACGATCTCCAGAAATTCAGATGGTGACAAAACGAGAAACTGAATAAGGATACTGGCGATTCCGGCAAGACTGATGAGAAACAGCCAAAGAGAAGATACAGCTCCTTTGGCGAACACAATCTGGTGCTTGGTAAGAGGAAGCATCTGAGTTAAATATCCCTCATCACCATATATTGTGCGATAAAAATGAATGGCAATATAGAGGGCAGCAGCCAGACTGATGGCGGCGATCGACAGTACGTAAATGAGACTTACCAGTACAGTAATCACAATTCCGAGAACCGGGATGACCGTCAAGTCTACTTTTGTGACAAAGGCAAACAGTGCAGTAATGATTGCCAGATAAATAAGTGCAAAGCCGGCTGTTCTTGAGACGTTTTTGCATTCATGTTTCATATATTTTCCCATAATATGCTCCTTTGTTATGCAAACAGATCTTTGAAATAATCGTTAATGGAGGAACCATGTTTTTCACGAAGTTCTTCGGCAGGTTCCTGAAGCAGGATGTGACCGTCTCGCATGAGAAGAACATCGTCCAGAACGTATTCCACTTCAGAAATCAGGTGAGTGGAAATAAGAATCGCTGCGTCTTCACGGTAATTGCGAAGAATGGTTTTCAGAATAAATTCACGTGCAGCAGGATCTACCCCTCCGATTGGCTCATCAAGAACATACAGTTTGGCATTACGACCCATGATAAGAGCCAGCTGAACTTTTTCCAGGTTACCTTTTGACAGGTCTTTGAGACGACTCTTTTCATCGATATTCATATCTTGCAGCATGGCTTTTGCCTTGTCCGGTTCGAAGTCCTGGAACATATCCTGGAAGAGGACGAGTGCCTGACGCACGCTCATGGATTTGTCGAGAAAGTTGCGGTCCGGCATGAAGGAGATCCACGCATTGGTCTCGGCACCGGGATGTTTGCCGTCGATGAGAATCTCGCCTCGGGTTGGTTTCAGAAGACCGATCAGCATTTTGAGTGTAGAAGTTTTGCCGCATCCGTTGGGACCGAGAATTCCTACAATGTGTCCGCGGGGAATAGTGAAACTCACATCTTCAACAGCGTAATGTCCGCGGCGATAGGATTTGAAAAGATTCTGTACTTTTACAAGAGTATTATCATTGGGAGTCGTATTCACAAGATTGGTATTCATGATAGATGTTCCTCCTTAATAAGTTGTTCCATAATTGACTGAATTTCTTCCGCCTCGAATCCGAGATCCTTCATCTTGACCAGAAAGGTGTGTACCTCCTGTCTGACAAGTGCAGAACGGATGGCTTTCAATTGTTCCTGATTGTCGGTGACAGTTCTGCCGGCGGTTCTCTGAGTGTGAACAAGTCCGAGCTGTTCGAGTTCGGCAAAGGCCTTCTACATTGTGTTTGGGGTCACCCCGGCTTCTGCGGCAAACTCACGCACACTGGGCAGCTTGTCACCGGCCTTGTAATATCCGGAAAGAATCCGAAGCTCCATAATTTCGACCAGCTGCTGGTAGATTGGCCGGTCACTTTGTAGACTCCATGCCATATGATGATCTGTCCTTTCTTGTTTGTATAACTGTATTACTTGAGTGATACAATAATACAAAACAGGTGGAATGTCAATAGAGTTTGAAAAAAATAAAATTACAGAGAGAGGAAAACAAAGAATAGAATAGATATAAGCTGATATGTTGGAGAATTTGTAATTTAACCGAAACGGATTGTGAATATCTGTTTGACATGGACTCAATCGCGAATCTCGTAGAGGATTCGCACACAAGTTCGGCAATTGCCGGCTGAGCTGAAGGTCAGTTGGGTGAGAAGTCGAAAGGGCTCGAGAGAATTAAATAAATCGTAAAAAAACTATTGATATAAATCAATAACATCTGTGGGATACTTGTCCAAAATATAGTAAAATGATAAAATATACAGAAGATTATTGGTGAAATACGATAGTCAATTGCAAGTGGCGAAAGCGGTCAGTAAGCTTCCGATTGATTGTCTGCACAGGGAATCAAGATATTCCAGGAAGAGAGGGCTATGTCGATAAGTGAAATGACGCCCGTTGAGTTTTGGGAAAAACTTATGGGATTAACCAACTGGAAACTGATTAACATGCTTGGGAAGGATTCCAGAATTGAGAAGATCACCCGGGGCGAGCTGCTTGCAGAGCAGAACCAGAGAATGGAGGATGTGCCCTTCCTTATTTCAGGAGTCGCTAAAGGCTACTGGAGAGATGAATATCAGAAGGAGCATCTGTTCTGTTTCGGATATTTGCCGGGAACTCCTTTGACAGCGATCACATCATTGGAAAAAGAGACGATTTCTTTATGCAATATTGAAATTGCACGGGAAGGACAGGCACTCTTTGTTCCGGTGAAACGGTTGTATGAACTGGTTCAAAGTGAACTGGATGCATCCAGACTTTATTCGTCGCTTCTGGAAAAATCCTTTCAGGAAATGGTGGAGCGGGCGCAGGTAACCTATTCTTTGCCGGCGGCTCAGCGCTATCGGTGGTTTCGGAATCGCTATCCGGGATTGGAACAGTGGATTACCGGAAAGGATGTTGCCTCTTTTCTGCATCTGGCACCTGCCAGTCTCAGCAGATTGAAAGGGCGGTTTCAGGCAGAAGATGAGAGAGCGACAGCTGCAGAGCAGACTGTCGGAGACAAGTAAACAAATAACAGTGTTAATGAATGAATCAAAAAATATTTTATGTAGTATAAGGGAAGGAAGAGACGTATGAAAGCAAAACAATTAAAACGTATGTTGAGTGTTGCTGTAGCTTCTGCAATGGTGCTGACTTCTACACCGGTGGGTACTATGGCTGAGCAGGATCCTACCACAGATGAAACCGCTCCATCAGAGAGTGA
>JAUNAE010000264.1 GCA_030527765.1 Eubacteriales bacterium | reverse complement strand
AAAGGCTTTTCAAGCCTTTATAAAATAAAAAAGTGGTGTCAGACTTGACACTACCGTATGGGTGCAGGAGGTAAATTACATGACAGAACTTTCCAATAGAAAGATCTCAATGGAAGAATGGGTACAAAGTTCTCCGAAAGCCACCCTGATTTTTCGTGGATATGATAAGACAGAAATTCTTTGTTCCAATGAGAAGATGTGGAACATCTTCGAGTGCAAATCGGAAGAAGAGTTTCTGTCTTTTTGTCGTGGAAACTTTATCAATTTGCTTGCAGAGTCGGACAGAAGCGGGATGGCAGAGCTTCTTCGGCAGATGAATCACAGCCGGATTAATCAGAATCATTATCTTTCCTATCAGATCCAGACAAAATCAGGGGAGATTCTGGAGGTGGAAGATCAGGGAGGCAAGATGGATATTCCCGGAGAGGATCTCGCTCTCTGTGTGCTGACCGTGAACGTCCGTGAGGGTCTGCAGATATCCGAGGCGACGGATCGACTGACCGGGCTGTTTACCATGAAGCAGTTTTTGCTTTATGGAGATAAGATTCTTCGTCGGGCAGACGAGGAAGGAAGAAGCCGTCAATACCATGTATTGTACAGCAACATCCGCCATTTCAGATATTATAATATGAAATACGGAAGTCATGCGGGCAATCTTCTGCTTCAGAAACTGGCGGAGATTATTACAAAACATATGGAGGGGGATCTGGTGGCCCGCTTTGGGGATGATCATTTTGTTCTTCTCACAGATAAGGAGAATCACCAGGAACTGGCAGAAGAGATTCGAAAAGAATTCCACGAGTACGGTTCTTACTATGGAATGAAATTAAAAACAGGAATTTATCAGATTCCGGGAGAGAAAGAAGAAATCTCCAAAGCCGCCGATCTTGCCAAGGCAGCCTGCGACAAGATCCGCCGGAGTTCCATGGAAATTTACCGGTACAATGCAACGATTCACAGAAGCATTGAGCTGGAATCTTATGTGATTCAGCATATCGATGAGGCGATTCAGAAAGGGTACATCCAGGTATATTATCAGCCGGTCATCCGCACCATCAATGGCAAGTTCTGCAGTATGGAGGCTCTTGCACGGTGGATTGATCCGGTATACGGAATGCTGTCTCTTGGAGAATTCATCCCGACATTGGAGGAGAATCAGCTGATTACCAAGCTGGATCTTCACGTCCTTCGAAGAATCTGTCAGGAGATGAAAGAGAATCAGGAGCAAGGCAACCTTCAGGTGCCGGTTTCTTTCAATCTTTCACGCATCGATTTCCTGACCTGTGATATCTTCGATGAAGTGGAAAAAACCGTGCGGGAATTCGGTATTGCCAGGGATATGCTCTATGTCGAAGTGACGGAATCCATGGTAATGGATGATCCGGTTGTCTTCAAAAGGGAAATCCGCAGATTCCGTGAGGCGGGATATCAGATGTGGATGGATGATTTCGGCAGTGGATATTCTTCTCTGAACGTATTGAGAGAGTATGATTTCGATGAGATTAAGCTGGATATTCAGTTCCTCCGCACATTTGACAATAAAACAAAACAGATGATTCGATCCATTATTTCTATGGCAAAAGAACTCCACATTCAGACACTTGCGGAGGGTGTGGAGACTCAGGAACAGTATGAGTTTCTCCGGGATATCGGCTGTGAGAAAGTGCAGGGATTCTTTATCAGCCGCCCGATTCCGCCGGATGCGATTCGGGAGTTATACCTGGGACGGGAGTCCGAAATCGAGACGAGACGCTGGCACAGCTATTATTCCAAAGCAGGCAGTGTCAATCTGATCACCGACCGTGCCCTGGCAATCATGGATTACGATGGAGAGAATTTTCAGTATCTGTATATCAATCAGGCTTACCGGGATGTCTGGAAAGATATCGAAGTTTCCGGAGAGGAAATGGTCTATGCGAATCTGAACGACAGAACCTCCCCTTTGTATGGAATGTACCGAGATTTCCTGGCCAGACTTCGCTACCAGGAAGATTTCCAGAGTGTAGAGTATGCGGTATTCCGACATTTCGTCCGACTTCGCGCGAAGCTGATTTGCAGGCAAAAGAATCATTGTCTGATTCATACGGAGCTGATCAATCTGACTCACAGAGATGAACCGGAGGATAAGGATCAGTTTGACTTCGTGTTCCGGCTTCAGTATGCTATGTATGACACGGTATATCTGTTCGATCTTGGAAAACAATCTGTCGATGTGCTGAATTCCGGTACGAATTATAATCTGATCGAGAGTTTCAAGGAAGAGAATCACCGGGTTCCTATGAGGGAGGAACTGGCCCGATTGATTATTCACCGGGATGACAGAGAAGATTTCTGCAGATTTCTGGATGCATCCACCCTCAATGAGAGAATGGATCGTCAGTCCATGAATTATATTACGGAGATGTTCCGCACGAGAGCGGCAAATGGGGCTTATGTATGGAAACTCCATACCCTTCTCCTTGTGCCGGGATCTGAGAAGGTGATTTACTCCACAAGATACGTTCCGAGACTTTACGAGCATCTTGTGCAGAATCTGCATCGGGAGCTGCCGGGCAAATCCCGCAGTCTCGATGAACTGGTGTGGAAGGCACTGAAGGATTCAAAGAAAGTGCATCTTTTCTGGAAAGACAAAAAGCGCAGATTCCTTGGGGCCAATGAGAAGTTCATGGAAACATTCGGTATCCACAGTCTGGATGAGATTCTCGGAAAGACCGACGAGGAGATGAAGTGGCATATAACGAACATGCCATTCTATGAAGATGAGATTCGGGTTTTGGAAAAGGGTGAACGGCTGACGAGCCGCCTGGGCAAGTGCATTGTCCGGGGTGTTCCGAGAAACGTGATCGCCACAAAGGAACCGATCTACAAAAATGATGAAATTGTCGGACTGGTAGGAAGTTTTATTAACGTTGATGATTTGACAGAGTATCTCGGTATGAAGCCGATTTCCGATGCCACGGATTCGGTTACAGGACTGTTGTCCGCACAGGGAGTTTCCAATGTGGCAACGGAGTATATGGAAGATCTGGAATTCCGGGGAGAACATTTCGCAGTCATCACGTTGATTTTCGATAACTACAAGCAGGACGAACTGACCTATGGTGACGAGATTGCCAGGGAAATGCTCAAAGAAATCGGAGATATTTTTGCAGAACTTTCCAATTTCCGCATGGCTGTTGGAAGGGTTTACGGCGGAAGTTTTGTCATTATGATGAAATATGAGGATTCCCGGGAGATAGAGGATCTGAAAGAGAGAGTTCAGAGCCGTTTCCATCAGGTACGGGAACTGGCAGGATACCCGGTTACTTTGCAGCCGAATATGAAACTTTTCTATGCAGAAGATCCGGATAATATCCGGGAAATGTTAAAAAAAGCTTCCGGCGGGTACGGATATCAGATGGAAAAAAACTTCCCCCTCTATAGGAAGTGAGTGAACAGGAAAGCAGATTAAATCGCGAATCTCGTAAGAAGATTCGCGCGCGAGTTCGGCAGTTGCGAAGCAACTTTCTTCTACCGAACTCTGAGATGAATCACGAATAGACTGTGAATGTCGGATATTGTAAAGAAAAAACGGGAGTAGTTGGTTACATGGGAAATTGTAAGACAGGCCTTGTTCTGGAAGGCGGGGCAATGAGAGGAATGTTTACCGCAGGTGTTCTGGATGTGATGATGGAAGAAAACATCCGGTTGGATATGACGGTGGGAGTCAGCGCAGGTGCCCTCTTTGGGGTGAATTATCTTTCCGGACAGAAGGGAAGAGTGATCCGGTATAACAAGCGATTCAACGGTGATAAGGACTATATGGGACTGCGTCCCCTGTTGTTTGAGGGGAATATCGTGAATACGAGTTATGCCTACGATATTGTTCCGAGAAGACTGGACCCCTTCGACAACGAAGCTTTCATGAAAGCGGAGGGAGAGTTTTATGCGGTCGTCACAGAAATGACCACAGGAAAACCGGAGTACATAAAAATTACAAATCCATTCCAACAGATGGATGTTCTGAGAGCATCCGGCTCCCTTCCTTTTGTGTCCCATCCGGTGACTTTGGATGGAAAGAAATATCTGGATGGAGGAATCGCAGACAGCATTCCTTTTGAATGGCTGATGCAGCAGGGGTGCAGCCGGGTTGTGGTAATACTTACGAGAGATTTGACGTATCGTAAGAAACCAATGTCCCAGAGAGTGGTGAAACTCGGTTATCGCAAATATCCGGCACTGGCAGAACAGATGCTCAGACGCCATGAAGTATATAATGAGTCTGTTCAGAAACTGATAGAACTGGAGAAGACCGGAGAGGTTTTTGTCATTCGTCCATCCGAGCCGATCGAAATCGGAAGAATGGAAAAAAATCCTGAGAAGCTGCAGGAAGTGTATGATCTTGGGGTCAAAGATGCCGGAACACAGCTGCAGGCGTTGAGGGAGTATCTCAGTGATAAACAGATCAATTGAGTTAATAAAATCTTAATTACAAAAAATAGCCAATATTGGGTATAATATAAACGGGGAAATTATCGATAGACGGATAGGCGGGATCTGCGTCGCATTCTTCGAAGCGGACATCGAATATTCTCTTGAAAGTGTTTCACAATAAGAATGGACGAAATACACAGGAATGAGGTGTGATGTTTTGTCTGATATGAAGGAGGAAAAGTATGAAAAAAACAAGCAACATCCTGAAAATGCTGCAGGGATGTGGACAGATTTTCGCAATCGCATTCGTTCTTTGCGTATTGCTGGCTGCATCTGTTTTTGCAGCAGACAAGAGCAGTGCAAAGGGCTCTTACACAACTGCAGATACCGCACGATATCTTGCAAACGGAAGTACAATATCCGGTCAGCTGACAGAAGATGACCTGATCGATTTCTATCGCATCGTTGTACCAAGTGAGCAGAAAGTAAAGATTACTTACGTCAGCGGCGTTTATGACAGCATGTTTGAAATCTTCGATGCATCTGATGATTCTGTATATTCTAAGAATTTGTATTACGTTGATGAGGGTACAACAAAGAGCGATGTTTATGAGGATACCCTCTCTGCAGGTACCTACTATATTCGTATTAAACCATGGAGCAATAACACATATACAGGAAGCTATAAGATTTCCTTTGTTATGCCAAACTACACTCCATCCGGACTGGTAGCTCCACTCGGACTCAAAGTCACTGGTAAGGATTACAAAACAGTTCAGGTTTCCTGGAGAAAAGTTAACAATATTTCCGGATATCATCTCTATGTATCCAATACTCTGAACGGATATTATAAGAAATGCGCAACTGTTAAAAAGAATACACAGACAAGCGTAACTCTTAGCAATCTGGTTCCTGGAAAGAACTATTTCTTCAAGATTCAGACTTA
>JAUNAE010000263.1 GCA_030527765.1 Eubacteriales bacterium | reverse complement strand
ACAAAGCTTTTCGAGAATACTATGGCATACCTCCTAGAGAATATTTGAAAAAGGAATAATTGTACTCTCACTGAAAATTGAAATCTGTATCACGATCCTTTTACAACGAAGTTCCTAACTCTCTTGCTTCATCCAGTTTACTTTGTGTCACTCCACCTGCGACTGTGATAAATCCACAATCCTGTAAATGAAGATATCCTAAGAAGTCTCCATCATAAGAGAATCTTGCACCATCATATTGATTTCTATCGCCAGAACAGAGGATCATTGCAATCTTGGATAAGTGCTTTGGCTTCAATCTTATTTTAAGTATGTCTGGAAGAACTGATCCATCTTCTCAAAAGGAATCACTTCGAGATTATCGTAAAGGTCAACGTGAGTTGCCCCTGGAATAATCAGGAGTTCCTTATTATCGCCTTTCAGCTTCTTAAACTCATCCTTAGAAAAATAACATGAATGAGCCTTCTCGCCGTGAATCAAAAGAACCGCACTTCTGATTTCACTGGAGTTTGTAGCGGTAGGCATATTGATAAACTGAAGCTTTGCAGTATCTACTCTACCTTCGTTAGAGTTTGCACTTCTCTTGTGATATCCTCTGTCAGTTTTATAATATTTCTGATAATCCTTGAAGAACCATGGTGCATCGTCTGGAAGGAATTCCGGAACTCCACCTGGATATGTTACAATGCCTTTTCTGAAATCCTCAGTTCTTGTCTTATTCAGCTGTTTTAATAATTCATATCTAGCATCCTCATCTGTTGAGTCAAAATATCCATCTTTATTCACACGAGACATGTTGTACATAGTAGATGTTACAGTAGCCTTCACTCTAGTATCCATACTTGCAAGATTTAATGCCATACCGCCAAATCCACAGATTCCGACGGTTCCAATCTTTTCTGAATCAACATTGTCTTGAACAGATAAGAAATCAACAGCCGCAGCAAAATCCTCTGTATTAATATCAGGAGAAGCCATATTTCTTGGAGTTCCTGTTGATTCCCCCATAAAAGAAGGATCAACTGCAATTGTCACATATCCTCTCTCTGCCATTGTCTGAGCATAAAGTCCTGCAGACTGTTCCTTACATGCTCCAAAAGGTCCCATTACTGCAATTGCAGGCAGCTTTCCCTCTGCACTTTTTGGAACATACATATCGGCTACAAGAGTGAAGCCGTATCTGTTATTAAATGTTACTTTACTGTGATTTACCTTGTCACTCTTTGGAAAAGTTTTATCCCATTCCTGTACTAAATTTAATTCTGCCATTTTGTTTTACCTTTTTCCTTTCTCTATTCCTTGTGCTCTTTACCAATCTTGTAAATCAGATAATCCAAACACTCAAGTTTACTTTGATCTTTATGAATCGTATTAAGTAACTGACTACGATAGCATTTTAAAGTTGGAAGCATCGAACTCCATCGATTATTTTTTGCTAAATTCAAGCAACACTCGATATCTCTTGGATTACATCCTGCGTCTACAAGATTCTCTTGAAGAATTCCTATTGTATCGTTTGCATTTGCCATAATTTCTTGTTCCTTTCTATGGCTTCATTATATGCGACATAAATTGTTATGTCTAATATCCAGTTTTAATATCATGTTATTCTTGACAGGAATAACATTGCATTTTACACTGTTTATAAAGGATTTTCCGATAGAAATGAGGTTTTTATGGAAATACGTGTATTAGAATATTTTATGGAAATAGCCAGAGAAGGTAGCATGACAAGAGCTGCTGAGCGACTGCATGTATCACAGCCTACGCTTTCAAAAGAAATAAAAAAATTGGAACAGGAATTAGGAACAAAATTATTCCGTCGAAGCAGTGCCAGTGTGCATCTGACAGATGAAGGTATGCTCCTGCGAAAAAGAGCTGAGGACATTCTTGGAATGGTTGACAAAACTACCGCCGAGTTCAAAGCAATGGAAGATATTCAAGGAGGTGAAGTGCATATTGGCTGTGCCGAGTCCTATCTGATTCGAAATCTTGCTCGAATAATTATAGATTTTCGTACAAAATACCCTCTTTTTCAGTTTCACATAACCAGTGGTAACACAGAGCAGGTAATTGAACGACTGGATCGCGGACTTCTTGACTATGCATTTATTGTAGAGCCACCAGATTTATCCAGATATAACTTTATTGAAGTACCCGGGAATGATACTGTAGGGCTTCTTGTTAATCGAAACCATCCTCTGGCATCAAAAGATTATATAGAAATTAATGACCTTTATGATGTTGATTTGATAGCATCAAAACAATCCATGGAACATGATTTAATAAGATGGTGTGGCGAAGATTTTGACCGTATAAACTTAATTGGAACTACCAACTTGTCAAACAATGGTGCATTTTTCGTCAAAGAGGGACTTGGTGTGCTTCTTACATTTGAACACTTGATTGCGCCTGACTCTGAAGTCGTATTCATCCCACTATTTCCCGCCTTGGAGGCAAAAATGTACGTCATTTGGAAAAAATATCAAGTTTTCACACCGATTGTATCATTACTGTTAGCAGATATGAAAAAGGAGCTTACTGTGTTGTAAGCTCCTTGCTTATATACTTTGTATTTTAATATACAGTCATACAAATTATGTTGTATTAAGGCTTTTCAACTTTCGATTTATAGAGTTACTTCTCTACTTCCCAGATTTCCTTAGCCATGTTGAACACCGCCCATGCTTTCGGCCATCCCACATAGAAGGCACAGTGGGTGATGACTGCTGCGATTTCCTTCTGTGTCACCCCCTGCTTCTTTGCGTTCTCAAGGTGATACTTCAGAGAGGAATCTGTCATACCGGAGGACATAAGTGCAACCACGGTAATGATGCAACGAGTCTTCAGATCAATGTCCTGTCCATTCCAGTTCTCACCGAAAAGTATATCATCATTAAAGTGGGCAAATTCCGGTGCGAATTCTCCTAATGCATTTCTTCCAGCTGTCTGTACGATTTTTTCCATTTTCTTAGTCCTCCTGTTAAAAGTCTCTTTCCAATACTTTTTGTAAATCATTGGGCTTACATCCCAATATTGAGTTTAAAGTAAAATCATTTCCAATAAATCCACGTTTATTGTAGTGATGAAACATATTAAGCATGGGAAGCCTCTATATGAGCTTCCCTTCCTGCACTATATTTCTTTATGCATTTTCAACGAATGCTCTTAAATCTTCTGCGGAATATCTTCCGTTCAAAACTTTACCTTCCACAATCTGCGCTGTAGTTGATACCGATGATTTCAGACTCTGGACTGCCTTACCAAATCCGCTTCCACCACTGGTTGCAAAAAGTACAATCTTCTTTCCAGAGAAATCATAACTCTCCAGAAATGAATTGATGATTGTTGGAGCGATATACCACCAAATTGGAAATCCAACGAAGATTG
This sequence comes from Eubacteriales bacterium, assembly GCA_030527765.1. The sequence continues at coordinate 1,977 of JAUNAE010000263.1, read as the reverse complement.
TTTCATATTCTGCAACATTTACGCTCAGATCTGCCAAAGCCGGTCTGCTGTTTTTATCATTCATCTCAACAGAACTTCTGGATTTCTTATCCATCCAGTTAAGATCTGCTCTTGTGTATGGAACTTCAGGTTTGATCTCATATAAATCAGCTCCCGATGCAGATGCTAAATCCTTTGCAACCTTTGCAGTTGTTCCACTTGCACTGAAATAAGCAATTAAATTCTTTGCCATGAGATTTTGCCTCCTTTACTCCATCTTTGACTCCCAGAACTGTACAGACTCTACTCCGGATCTGTCAGCTGCTGCTTCAAGGTTTGCCACTTCTTCCTCTGTTAATACGATTTCTGCTGTCTTTACAGCTTCCTCTACCTGATACATCTTTGTAACACCAAGGATAGGAAGAATTCCTTTAGCGATTGCATAAGCAGTTCCAATCTGAGCAGTTGACACACCGTGTGCATCAGCAACCTTCTTCATCTCTGCAGTAATCACTTCGATTTTCTCAAGAAGTGGATTAAAGCTTGCGGCTCTCGCAGTACCTTCCGGGAATGGATGATTTCTGTCATATTTTCCGGAAAGCGCACCCTGCTCCAGTGTCATATATCCATAGAACACAATGTCATTCTCCTTGCAATAATCAAGGATACCTGAATCTACAGAGGAACGGTTCATAAGACTAAAATGGTTCTGTACGGCAGATACTCTGAAGCCTTCTGCTGAAAGAATTTCCTGTGCCTCTTTGATCTGTGCGAGGTTGTGGTTTGATACACCAACACTCTTTACCTTTCCACTCTTAAGAAGTGGGATTAACTGCTTAGTATACTCCGGAGCACCGATTGGATTGTGGATCCAATAGATATCGAAATTATCCATACCCATACGCTGTAAGGATGCATCGCACATTTCTTCTACACTGTCATGATACATAGCAGCCATCTGCGGTGTGAACTTTGTAGATACGATGACTTTCTCACGACCCACTCTGTTTACGAAGTGCCCAAGAATTTTCTCAGACTCACCGTTTGAATATGCAGTTGCGGTGTCCCAAAGGTTCAGTCCATTCTTTAAAGAAGTCTCAAAGATTGGGAAGAAGTCTTCCTCTGTCATTGTGTTTCCAAAATATCCGTCTTTATCACCCCAGGCCCATGCACCCATTGCAATCTTAGGCAAGTTAATATTGTTCATTTTTCAATCCTCCAAATTCTATTATTTATTAAAATTTTACTGTTCATTCATCTTTAAGCACTTGCCAAGCACATCACCTGTTGCAAGATACTCATATGTTGGGAACTCAAAAAGTACAGGTTTCATTGCACGATAGCTGATTTTCCCTGTCTCATCGAGATTATCTTCCTCAACATAAGTGCCTGTGAACTTTACGATGAAGTTATCAAATGCATTTCCCGCATCATAGTTATCTACTACCTCACACTCGATTACAAGTGGAGAATCCTTGATGATAGGTGTGCCTGCCTCACCAAGCTCATATTCAAATACATCTGACTTATCGACCTTTGCAGCTGATACTGCTCCAACATAATCAGCCTTTGGAAGAATCTCTTGAGAAACCATATTGATTGAAAGCTTTCCAGTCTCCTTGATTTTCTCATTGATTGCATGAGCCTTTGCAAGGCTAACAAGTAATCTATCATGTCCAATAATTCCTACATGTGCGACCAATGTCCAGGTTGGCTTATCTCCATTCATTGCTCCAATTACAGTAAGTGGTGTTGGATAAAGCGCTAATTTTGCCCCTAAATTCTTCTTCATGATGTACCTCCAAGTTTTAATATGTATGATTAAATTCTCTATTTTTCATTCTGACATCGTGTCAACAATTATTTTATAACACCGTTCTGACACTGTGTCAATATATATTTTAAAAAAAAGTATCTGACTTTCTCAGATACTTTTTTTTATAGCAAAGCACCTACCATTTTAGCTTCATCAAGCTTACTATATAGTAGGATCCAAAC
>JAUNAE010000262.1 GCA_030527765.1 Eubacteriales bacterium | reverse complement strand
AGTGCCAATCAGCATTCATGCTTTTTGCCAAAACAATTTATCTATCAACCAAAAACTCCCTTCATCGGATTTTGGAAGTTTTTATACACTTCACAATCTCCGATGAAGGGAGTTCTCTTTTCTTTATTTATTTGCCTTACCTTCTTCGATAAAGGGAATTCTCTTTTCCTTATTTCCCTTACAGTTTCCGATAAAGGGATTTCTCTTTTCCCTTGTTTTCCTTATGAATTCATACAGTCCTTAATCCAGTTGATTTTCTCGTCTGTCAGACGCACACCGAAATTAATCATTTCGTTCTCTGCGTTCACGACTCCGATTATTTTGTATTCGTCATTTTCATACAGGAACATCGGGCTTCCACTCTGACCCGGTTGTGTATCGAAATTATAATACAGGTTCTCATCGTCTTCCTCTTTAATGACACCATCTACTTTGATTTCCTGGTTTCCAAGAGGATATCCCGCAGAAACAATCCAACGCTGAAGCAGAGAATCATTGACCGCCTCTATGCCAACCCAACCGGTCTGGTCACCAATGTTCTGGTCCAGCTTAATGGTCGCAAGATCCATATGTGCCGGAATGGAATTGTACCAATCATCATTTCCAACCTGCTGAGAAGCCGCAAGCAGAAAATCATCCATGACATAAGCTTCACTGCCGCTTGCCGTTCCAAAAGGCCAGTCATCCGGCGCATATCCCGGTACTACTGTGACTGACACCGGCCATCCCCCCAATGTCGGATCATACACGCAATGTCCACAGGTTAATACGGTATCTGCGCTGATCATGCATCCGGTACCTGTCGCATACATACCATTCTGAAATTCCGCTTCGATAAGTACAACTGAACTAAAAGGATAGACCGCTCTGGAATTAGCGTCCAGAGTCGTGCGGTCGTCCTGTCCGAAGACCGTTCGCACATCTGTGCTGTCTTCTTCCTTTTCTTCCGGCTGCTCTGCCTTATAAACTTCCAGATCTCCTGCAATGGATCCTGAAGTTCCATCAGCTGCACCCTCTTTGGATTCACCATTCTCATAGAAGGACAACTCCCCGGATTCCAGATTCATCCCAACATAACCGTTTTCCAGTGAATTCAGTGCTTCCTGAATACCTGTTTCATCATCCTCAGCCACAACTGCGACTGCATCTCCTTTTGCTGCGTCTGTTGTTTCTGCAAAAGCAGTGCTGCATACAGTCATACAAAGTGCAGCTCCTGCTGCCAGCCAAATTTTCTTATTTTTCATCTTTCTGATCCTTCCCTCGGCATAGTCGATTCAATCGGCTTCTTGCAATCCGCTTTACTCCTTATCAGCAGCCGAATCTCGTAAGAAAATTCGTGTGCAAGTTCAGCAGTTGCGAAGCAACTTTCATATGCCATCCTGTACTGTTTCAATAACAATATCATTTTTTCGTGTATTCATATGATGTTGAATCATTGTATAGCTTATTGTATCGTCCAGCTTCTTCCGGGTCAACACAATTTCCCGAAATATAGAAAAGTCCCCATCATTTTCTGATGCTCTTCGCATCTCAGACGGGGACTTTTCTCTTACATTGTAAACACATCTCTACGCATTTGAAGCGATGGACTTACTTGATGCAGAGTTCGGCAGAAGAAAGTTGCTTCGCAACTGCCGAACTCGCGCGATTCTTCTTACGAGATTCGCGATTTAATTCAGATACGGATTTTCCTCTGATATGATAACTTCTGTCCTATCTTTTACAAAAAACTCCGGAATTTCCTGTAAGGATGCACCGATGGTAAGTTTTTTCAATTCCGAAGGTAAAGAAACATCTTTGACCGTTTCCAGAGAATCCGACAACGTCAGTTCCGTTATTTCTCCGTGGTATGGGAAGGAGTCATCTTCCAGGCAGATAATTCCTTCCGGAATCGTGTAAGTTCCTTTTCTCTTTTTCGGAAATGCAAGAATGGTATCCCCTTCCTTATTCAGAAGCAAACCATCCTCTGATGAATACTTCGGATTGTCTTTGGAAACCTCAAAGGCAAGATTCGAATATTCCATGAAAGCACCTTTTCCAATGAACGTGATGTGACTGCCGATTTTTACAATCTCATCTTCTCCCATGTAATCCATCAAAGCAGAACTCCATCGCTTATAGAACGCTCTATGTCCGATCTTCTCAAGAGACTCCGGGAATTCCAGTCCCTGAAGATACGTGCAGCCGCAGAATGCTGCATTTCCAATTTCCCGAATCGTTTCCGGAGGTGTTTGCTCTGAAGCGGCTTTTTCTGGAGTTATCTGCTCTGAGGATGCTTCTTCTGGAATTATCTGCTCTGCATACACTGATGTATCAATAAAAGAAATATATCCCACATTCCACAGGAGCAAAAACATCATTAACACTCCAACATTCCTGCATTTCTGAAGTTTGGAATCCTTCTGATAAAGATGATTTTCTCTCAAAGCAACGTGGACATTCGCAATCCGCTCTGCTACTTTCTCATACGTCTTTTTTTCGTGTATCTTCTTTTCATGGAACGTATTCTTATACACCATCCTCGCCTTTCTCACTTTGTATATGTTTTCATTTTTCAAATAAAGCGGAGAGCAATTCTCTCCGCTTTTTGCTTATAAAATCAGGTCGTTTCTGCGAGCCATACTTCTCGAGAATACTTTTTTTCGTATCACAAGATAAACTGCCACAACCATAATTCCTGTGATTACCCAGGATATCGGGTAAACGCTCATGAGCACGGAGAATCCCGGAACTCTCGGACACACCAGATAAACCCACAGAAGTCGAAGTACGCACACTCCAAACACCGTCAGAAGCGCCGGTGTCATAGAATACCCGATACCTCGAAGGGCTGCACCGGAAATCTCATAAGAACCGGCAATACAATTATAAGTCAAAAGGTAATTCATACGTGTTTTTGCGTAAGCTGCGACATTTGGTTCTGTCGTAAAAAGTCCAATGAAAAACTTGTGTCCCAAAAGGAAGGTCATGCTCATCATAAATGTGAATACGACTCCAAAGAACAGGCATTTCCGGTAGACTTCTTTGCAGCGGTCATACTTCCCTGCTCCGAAATTCTGGCTTGTAAACGTAATGACTGTCTGGTTGAAAGCTCCCAGTATGAAATATGTGAAAAATTCGTAGTTTAATGTGATGGCAGATCCTGCTACAGCATCTGAACCATATCCATTCAGAGCAGACTGAATGCACACGTTTGAAAAGGAAAAAATCGCTGTCTGGAGACCTGCCGGGACTCCTACTCGGAGAATTTTTTTCATCTCATAGGCAGTGATTCCGAGGTCTTTGACAGACAGATGAATGATCCCTTTCTCATGGGACAGGAAGTACCAGACCATGCTGGAACTGATGATATTGGAAACCATAGTCGCGATCGCAACTCCTGCCACTCCCATATGAAATACAATGACAAGAATCATGTTCAGAACGGCATTGATCACTCCGGAAATCAACAGGCAGCGAAGGGGCCGCTTGGTATCTCCTACACTTCGCAGAATGGCCGCTCCAAAGTTATAAACCATGATAAAAGGCATGCCAAGGAAGTAAATTTTGAGATACAGAATTGCATGCTCCAGCACATCCTCCGGCGTATCCATCCACTCCAAAATCGGTCTTGCAAGCACCTGCCCGAGAACCAGTAACAGCGCTCCACTGATCAAGGCGATGGTCATGGCTGTATGAACGGTTTCTTTGATTTTGTCCTGCTTTTTCTGTCCGATATAGTTGGCCGCAATGACATTTGCACCAACCGAAATTCCCACAAACAGATTCAAAAACAAATTGATGACCGGGCCGTTGCACCCCACTGCTGCCTGGGCCTGACTGCTTGCAAATCGTCCTACAACCGCAACATCCACAGAGTTAAACAACTGCTGCAGAATACTGCTCAATGCAATGGGAATTGCCATTGCCAGAATCTTTCCGGTCAGTGGCCCATGCAGCATATCGATCTCATTATTGGAAGTTCTTTTTGGTTTTTGACTGATGCTTTCGCTTTCCTTGTCCATTTTTCTTCTCACCATTTCATTGTAGTTTTGCGGATTTCTGGTTCTGATCCTTAAAATCTAATTCTTACTCCAGACTACATGATCTTACCTGGATTTGATAATCAGAATCTAATTTTGGATTCATATCCTCATTATAAATTTATAATCTATTTCTGAATTTACAACTTGATTTTTACTGAATCCTCTATTTTTTATACATGTCTTCTAAAGAAATCAAGCTGATCTTTGTTGCAGATTTTTGCTTCCTCCAGATTCAGATTACAATGGAACACATGGCCCATATACTCCTGTCCTTCTTCTCCATAGAACTGGTAAATACACTCTGCTCCTCTCTCTTTCAGAAGATCGTAGAATGGTTTTGCCAGATCTCTCAAAAAGTCATAATAGGAAGTCATTACGATCGCCGGTGGATAGTTTGCGGTAATGTTTGAGAGGACATCAATCTGAGATGTTTTCTTCTTTCCTTCTTCTCCCAAATATGCTGCCATCAGCAAATGATCATCCGGGCGCTCTTCCTCTCCTTCCGGTGTATTGGCAATCTTCTTAAGGTCATATAAACCACAGTTCAGGGCTACACCTTTCAGCTTGATTTCTTCCGGAATTCGGAAATCAAACTGTGCTGCAAAGTCTTTATTGGAATAAATCGCTGCAAAATGGCTCAACATCTGCGCTCCTGCAGAGTCTCCTGCCATAAATACATTGTCCGGGCGCAGAGAATACTCTGCACTGTTTTTTACAATCCATTCCAGAACGTGATTGATGTCCTCCAGCTGTGCAGGAAACTTAAATTCCGGTGCCAGACGGTAGTTTGCATTCACAAAGATGCAGCCCTGAGAAGCCATGTTCAGTCCATAATGACGGTAAATTTCTTTGCTTCCATACACATAGGCACCGCCGTGCACATTCACAACAACCGGAGTTTCTTTGTCATAAGATGCAGGATAGTAAACATCCAGAAGGTTCACACCATCGTACAGAATGTCTGTAACCATCCGAACATCTTCCGGATCTTTCACTGTCGCATCTCGAACAGCGTCCCCATCTCCGAAGGTCTTTCGAACCAGACGCGCCCACTCCTCAACCATCGCAGACTGATCTTTCTTTGTTTCATATACTTCTTTTTCCATAATGCTTCCCCCTGTGTTCATACCAGATACTAGCTATTGCTTTCATTATACACGGAATTTCTGAGATTTTCACAACAAATCCCCAACCATTCTTGGCATTTTTCTTACGATCTGGGCTTCTTTTGACCTGATTTCATGTTTCTTCATTTCAAGTCAAACTTCCCAGCCTCTTCTTTTGACCTGTTTTCGCTTTTCTACCTTTCAGGTCAAACTTTCCGGGCATTTTCTTTGACCTGATTTCATGTTTC
>JAUNAE010000261.1 GCA_030527765.1 Eubacteriales bacterium | reverse complement strand
TCAGTGGGAGTTCAAGGTCTACACTTCGTTTCGGTCGGTGCTAAACGAGTGCCACTGGCACTCAGCACCCCACTGATAAGCTGCGGAGCAGCTATTCGGTTATGAGCAAGTAGCGAAGCGGATTGCGAATATCCGTTTGACTTGTTATGCAGGAAGGAATTCTTTTTTTATATTCATGACGGAGCTCCTTTTTTGAGGTAATTGTTGATTTCAGTATAAGTGTTTTGGGGGGATGATCAAGCAATTTGGCAGTTACAAGAATGTATAAAATAGGATCACAAAATGCAACTATATGACCACTACAAAGGAATATATGATAAACTTAAATGTGAAACCAAAGAGTTCGCAGCACAATGAGTGGGTAAAGAATATCCAATTATCTGCAAGAAATGGAGTTGTTATATTATGAAAAAATGGACAAGAGCCCTCTACCAGCCGAATCTTCCTCTTTACAAAGGAAAGAGTCCGGTAACGGCATCTGAGGAACACATTCAGCTGTCAAAGTATGCAGCTGCAGAAGGTATGGTACTTTTGAAAAATGAAAATCAGGTTCTGCCGCTTCCAAGGGGAAGCCGTGTGGCACTTTTTGGAAAAGGAACCTTCGATTACGTCAAAGGTGGCGGCGGAAGCGGAGATGTGACAGTTCCGTATATCCGCAATCTCTATGAAGGTCTTTCCATGATGAAAGAAGAGGTGGAGATTTTCGAGGAAAGTGCCCTCTTTTATAAGAAGGAAGTGGAACAGCAATATGCTTCCGGGCTGGTTCCGGGAATGGTTGTGGAGCCGGAGGTTCCGGAGGAACTTCTTTCCAGGGCAGCGGCTTATACAGATACCGCAATTGTGTCGATCAGCCGTTTTTCCGGAGAAGCATGGGATCGCTCCTGCAGTTTCGATGAGATCGAGGAACATAAGGGAATCGACCGCACACTGATTGATCAGGTGAAGAAGGTTTTTGAGGACGGAGATTTCTATCTTTCCAGGAGAGAACAGGCAATGGTAGAAAAGGTTTCTGCCCGTTTTGCCAAAGTGATCGTAGTTCTGAATGTGGGTGGAATGGTGGATACCAGCTGGTTCCATGAGAATCCGGCCATCTCATCTGTGCTTATGGCATGGCAGGGCGGAATGGAAGGCGGACTGGCTGCGGCGGAACTTCTTGTTGGAAGAAAAACGCCGTCCGGCCATCTTTCGGACACTCTGGCAAAACGTCTGGAGGACTATCCTTCTTCCGGAGTGTTCCACAAATCCGATGATTATATTGAATATAATGAAGATATTTATGTGGGATACCGATATTTTGAAACCATTCCGGGTGCCAAAGAAAAGGTGAATTATCCATTCGGTTTCGGTCTTTCTTACACAAAGTTCCGTCTTCGTCATTTGAAGGTTTCTGAAAAGAATGGAGAAATTTATGTATCCGTGAATGTATTGAATGCCGGCAGTTATCCGGGAAAAGAAGTGGTGCAGGTATATTATGGTGCACCGAAAGGACTTCTTGGAAAACCGGCGCGAGAGCTTGCCGGATATGAGAAAACACGTCTGCTTGAGCCGGGACAGAGTCAGACTCTGGAGATCTGTTTTCCGGTAAGTCAGATGGCATCTTACGATGACCTTGGAAAAGTGCAGAAGTCAGCTTGGCTTCTGGAAAAAGGAACGTACCATTTCTATGTAGGCAGCAATGTCCGGGATGCAAAGGAAAATTCCTTTGTGCTGGAGCTTCCGGAGAATGTGATTGTCTCTCAGGAAAAACCACGTCTGGTGCCGAATAGTCTTAAGGAGCGCATGCTTTGCGATGGCAGCTACGAAGCGCTGCCGCAGGGAACACCGGTGGATACGGATGCCAATATTCTGGAACCGATTTCCAACGATAATGTGACGGATCCTATGGAAGGTGTGATGCCGCAGGTACGCTATCAGCCATCTTATATTGTGGGAACAAAACCTCAGGTTCCGCAGCTTCTGGATGTGCACGAGGGAAGATGTACGATTAAGGAACTTCTGGGGGCGATGTCTGATGAGGATCTTGCCTGGCTCTTAGGCGGTCAGCCAAACACCGGAGCTGCCAATACCATGGGGTATGGCAATCAGCCGAAATTCGGAATTCCGAATATTATGACCGCAGATGGTCCGGCGGGGCTTCGAATTGCACCTCAGGTTGGTGTGCAGACGACGGCTTTTCCATGTGCGACGCTTCTGGCATGCACCTGGAATCCAACGGTTGTCCGGGAAGTTGGCGTTGCCGGAGGAGAGGAAGTCAAAGAGAATAATATCAGTGTATGGCTGACGCCGGCAGTGAATATTCACAGAAGTCCTCTGTGCGGAAGAAACTTTGAATATTATTCGGAGGATCCTTACCTTGCCGGACGTCAGGCGGCGGCTATGGTTCGTGGAATTCAGAGTAATCACGTTGCGGCAACGGTGAAGCATTTTGCTCTGAATAACAAAGAGACGAATCGAAAAGACAGTGATTCCCGCGTGTCAGAGCGTGCGAGCAGAGAGATTTATCTGAAGGCATTTGAGATTATCGTAAAAGAGGCTGCTCCATGGAGCATTATGACCAGCTATAACATCATCAACGGTGTCCGTGCTTCCGAAAATGCGGATCTTTTGAATGGAATTCTCAGAGAGGAATGGGGATTTGACGGTATGGTCACAACGGACTGGTGGACCCATGGAGAAAACTACAAGGAAGTTGCGGCAGGAAATGATATGAAGATGGGCTGTGGTTATCCGGATCGTCTGCTGGATGCACTTGCGAAAGGCGGAATCACCAGAGATGAGATGGAAGCAGCAGGTGAAAATATCCTGAAGTTAATTCTGCGGGTGGATTGATGTGAGACGAATGAGAAGAAATAGTTTTGTATTTTTTGTCGGTGTGCTGGGAGTCGTACTGGGTAGTACCGGAAGTTATGGAGAAGGACTGTGGGAAAATGGAGAAATCAGTGCCCCTTCAGCTGAGAATGGAGAAATCAGTGCCCCGACGACGGAGAGTGGTGAGGGTATGTTGAGTCCTTCTCACGGGGATGAAGGTGGAAGCCTGTTTTCTCAGCAGGCCAGTGAGGAAATGATTTACTGGGATGAAAGCTGGCCTTATGCGGAATTTTCCCAGATTCATTCAGATGGAGTGAAGCTGTATCATGCGGCTAATTCCAATGGAATTGTGGTTGCTGTAAATGCCGGTCATGGAACGGCCGGAGGAGATGGCTATCAGACGTTGTGTCATCCGGACGGGACGCCGAAGGTGACAGGAGGTTCTACCGCTGCGGGCGCGACATATGCAACCGCTGTTTCCGGCGGAACAACAATGCTGGATGGAACTCCGGAACCGACGGTTACTCTGAGTCTGGCGCAGCTTTTGAAGACAGAGCTTCTGGAGAGAGGCTTTGATGTATTGATGATTCGAGATGGAGAAGATGCACAGCTGGACAATATCGCAAGAACGGTTTTTGCCAATCAGAATGCGAATTGTCATCTGGCACTTCACTATGACTCTACAGAGAATGATAAGGGATTTTTCTATATTGGAGTTCCCCAGGACGGCAGTTATCTGGCAATGGAGCCGGTTGCATCTCACTGGCAGCAGCATATGGCACTTGGAAACGCACTTTTGGAAGGAATGCAGAACACAGGAAATAAGATTTACAGCACCGGGATTATCGAACTGGATCTGACACAGACATCTTATTCCATGGTACCTTCCGTTGATGTAGAAGTGGGGGACAGAGGATCGGATTATTCGGAGGCTACACAGCAGAGAATTGCAGAAGGATTGGCTGACGGACTGCAGAGATACTTCGGAGTCGGTTAAGAAGCCGATATGAAAGCCGATGCCTGAAGAGGGCGATATGTGGGTAGATGTCTGAAAATTTTGGTGTGAAAGTAGACTTCTGAAGATATTGATATAAGTGCATTTGTCTAAAGATTGTTATGAACAAGTAAAGAGTAATAAAGTAAGGATAATCAAAGTTTTTGAGGGTCTTTCGTGAGGGGCTGGCATTGTGCCAGCCTCTATTATATTCTAACAGCATTATTCATCGGGATAGGGAATGTGAGTTTCGCTTAGTATCTTTTCTGATGGACATGCATACAGTAAAAATCTCTGATGGACGTTCTTTTGTTTTACAGAAATCCCCAGATAAAGGGGAGGGCGGCACCCATGGCGAGGGAGTGAGGCTTCGGGGAATGAATGCGAAGATAATCCTTTGCCTCCGGTGCGGAGAGTGCTTTGTCACATTCTGCATACAGAAAATCCAGATCTTCTTCTGAGAGGTGATTTCCCATAGTTCCTCCGAGAACACAGGGAATATCGGACACGAGCCGCAGAGTGTCAATGGCTTTGGAGAGTGCCTGCAGATACATTTGGAAGCGTTCTTTATAGGAAGCTTCTCCTCCGCGAACTTGTTGGATGAACTGGGAGAGTTCTTCTTCCGGTGTCAGTAGTTCAGAAAGCGCACAGATTGTTTCCAGACAGCCGGTTCTGCCGCAGAAGCATTTTTTTCCGGAGGGATCGATACAAATATGTTCCGCCCGGGTTCCATGCCCGTGAATTCCGGTAAAAATAGCTCCTTGCTGTATCCGGGCAGTACTTAGATGATAAGAGAGGCTGATGTATACAGCATCGCTGATTTCCGGGTGGTGCCAAAGCCAGGAAATGGCTCCGCTGTCTGCATCGGAGATAAATGTGACAGTATAAGCAAGATGTTTCCGGAAGGAAGTAAGAGAAGGCTTTCTGCTTCCGGGTGACAGGGAAAAGCCGATTCCCAGTACCTGCTCCGGGGAGTGACAAAGAGACTGAACGAAGTTTTGTATCAATTCGGATGCTTTTTGATAGTAGGTTTCGGTATCTTCAAAGTCAAGAAACAGTGTTGTGTGATCCAGAAGTTCACCGTAGAGATTGATGATTGCTATAGAAAAATTATTGGGACCGAGATCGACTCCCACAGCGACTCGATAATCGGAAACAATGGTGTATGCACTGGCTTTGCGGCCGGCAAGTTCCGAAGAAATCAGCCCTTCTTTTTGAATCAGCCCTTCTGCTTCCAGTTCATTTAGTTTTCCGGTGACAGTGGGGCGGCTGAGATGCAGTTCATACGCAATGTCCTGCAGGGAAATTCGTCTGCGATTGTAGATCAGCTGATAAATGTGCTGCTTGTTCTGCTCTTTTAATTGAGCAGGGGTAAAAGTTTCAGGCATAAGTGATACCTCCGTTTGCATAATTGGGAAAAGCCCGGAAAACCAAGATTTCGGGAAATAAGAAAGCTTCCGGGTTTCAAGTAAGATTGTATATCTTCGAATATTTACAATTGATTTTGTAAAATGATTTTACATAATTGTAAGGAGAAAATTCCGGTCTGTCAAGAGCGATAGGGGATTTAGACCCCCACTGAGACTAATTTGTTATCCCCCACTTATAGAAGATGG
>JAUNAE010000015.1 GCA_030527765.1 Eubacteriales bacterium | reverse complement strand
TCCGATCCCTCTGTATCTTCTGATACGTCTGTATCCTCTGGTGTTTCTTCATCGCCTTCCGATTCACCACTCAGATCCGCCGCATTATCACCCGCGTTGTCATTCCCCGTCTCCGGTTCTGCCAAAACTACTTCATCCGTGCCCTCTGCCGGAACCATATCTACGAGATTCGATTCGCTATCTGTCAGGTCGCTTTCCCCGGCATCTTCGTTCACAGAATTCTCTTCCGTTTCCAAGAAAGTCTCACTTGCAGAATCCTCTTCTGACTCCACAGCATTCTCAACCGCCGGCTCTATTCCCTTCATGGCTTTTTCCAGCAGTGCAAGGCTCATATATTCCATGATGCCTTGTTCGCCCCGGTCATATTCCTGACGGGCAACAGCCCCTCTGCAATTTCCCTCGATCGTATAGATCTTCGTCTCATCCACTGCGGTTACAATTCCCACATGGGACGGCTCTCTCTCATAGGTATCGCTCAGCAGATCGTCATTCAGGTTCTGGTAAAAGAAGACCAGATCCCCGGGCTTTGGTTCATATCCATTGGCGGATACGAGGTATGGGCGCAAATACTCAGCAAGCACCGCCGTATCGGCTATTCTCGGAATCCAGTTCTCTGCAATGCCGGCATAGTGCGCAACAAATTCCACAAACGCAGCCGACCATGAGACATAAGAATCACCGAGCCACTGCCCGTACCGCGAATAACATCCCGAGCTGCCATCCTCTCTCTGCAACCAGTCTTCTGTATTCTCGCGGACGCCCACCTGTGTCTTGGCAATTGCCACCAAATCCACAGACAAATCCCCGGTCAATGTCACACCGGACGTACTTTGCTGCCAAATCGCTTCATTTTCCCATATTTGATTCCTCTCGGATGGAATCAACTCCGGCTCCTGAGAAACCTCCTCCGACTCTGTCGTCACAGCTTCCATCGCTGCATCCACAGATGTCCCTTCTTCCGGGAATGCAGCCTCCTCCACGAACATCTCGACCGGAAGGAGCTCCAGATCCTGATCCTGGCTGCCTGCTTCCAAGTCGTCGTATTCCGAACCATCCGTAAGTTCCAGATCCGAAGCATAGGAAGATGTGGCTACTCCTGCCGGAAGAATTCCCATGCCTAACAAAACTGTGGAACATGCAAGACTCAGAACACGTTTTGACCACTGCTGCATGGATCCTTTTGTTTTCTTTCTCTTTCTCTTCATATGTTTGTCCTATCTCTGCATTCCTTAGAAGAATGCCGAATAAGTAAAGCAACTGCTGTACATGTACTGCAGTTACGAGAAAAAAATGTTTACCCGCTATTCCACGTAACTCTGATTCAACAGAGACGTGCATATTTCAGACATATTCCCCTTTGGAGTGATTACATACACAGATTTTCATGCAAACACACATCAACTACATCAACTTATCTTGCAAAATTTCATCTGCAATAGTAATGCATCCTCCCACTGAAATATGCGGAAAAAGCACGCCAATACAACCTCAAGTACTGCGTGCTCCTTAAGAATATAGTAGCGATTTTGTCCACTTTGGTCAATGACGTTCTCGGTGGGCATCTCGACCCTATAAATGCTATGTAAACGATATCACGCGTTTATTTGGCGTTTTAAGGCGTTTTTATTTATGAAAAAGCACATTGTACAAAATGCACCCAAAAATTTCTGTTATTTTTTCACCCTTCATTCAAATTAGCTATATTATTTAAAATCAATATATTATATCTACTATTATCTGATAATTTATACAATATCACATATTTCAATACAACCATTCCAACCACATAGATCACTTCCATCTCAGTCGGGGAGACCCCCATCTTCTATAAGTGGGGGATAACAAATTACTCTCAGTGGGGGTCTAAATCCCCGACTGAGACGATAGTGCGGTATTCGTCACCTCGAACACTTGACAGTGACCCTGACACTGCCCCAGTGAATGGAATTCTTGCATTCCCACATTGACTGTGTTAGAATGTCGATGATTATGACCAACAGCATCACAAAACAACTCTATAATAAGAAAGAATGTAACTATTCACTCCAGTAACAACAGAGGTACTGAATAGTTGCAAACGAAAAGGATTTGTAACCATGGCAGACACAAAAAAGCAACAGCCAAAGCCCGTCTATAAAACACGGGAAGAGCTCTACGACAAAGCTCTGAGCATGATGGAACGAGACTCCTTCATCGTAAAAGAAGGATTCCGTGCCGAAAACTATCGAAACGCTGCCAATATCTTCCGCATGTTGGGTGACTATCAGGATTCCAAAGAACTGGAAGCCAAGTGCCTGAAAATTGCAGAAGACGCAGATCAAAAAGAACTCGAATATCAATATGAGCTCGCAGAATCTCTTCGAGACTCCGCAAACTCCGAAAAAGGATACGACAAAGCTGTCCGGCAGTTCGAGTCTCTCGGCGATTACAAAGATGCAGCAGCACAGAAACAGACCTGCGAAGAACAGCGCACCATTTACGGCAAACGGAATGCGCGCCGAAAAACTGTGACACTCTCAATTCTGGTATTGTTAGTGATCGGAATGATCTGGTTCTTCAACTCCAGTACCTGGAATAAACTCTGGCTCTACATTACAACCGGTTCCACTACCGGAAATGCAGATTCTCAGAATTCCGCCAAAGATGACCATCCGGGAATCGATGGCAGTTATGAAGAGGGCGATGTAATCACCTTCGGAAATTACAACTGGTACGTACTGAACAAAGAAGACGGTCGTGTCCGCCTGCTCATGAACCACGCAGAGAAACACGAAGAACTCCGTCATCGCCCTTACAATGATACCGACGAAGATGTCACCTGGGAAACAAGCTCCCTGAGAGAATGGCTGAATGGAGACTTCCTCACCGAAGGATTCCAGGACGAGGAGCGTTCCAGAATTCTGACTCTCACCACAACCGCTCTCGACAATGAAACTTATGATACAGACGGCGGAAATAACACAGAAGATCAGGTAACCATCCTGACTCCTGATGACATCACAACTTATTCCGAGATCATCGATGGCATCAGCATGAACCTCTGGCTTCTTGCTCCGGGCAACGCTTCCAACACAGCCCAGTTCATGTCATCCCGAAGAACCATTATGGATTATGGATATCCGGTAGATACAACCGATTTCTATACCTGCCCGGTGATCTGGGTTCAGACTGAGGATGCAGACGCATCCTTGCAATAAGAGAAAGGACACTGATAAGAATGAGTTCCTTCCGTTATAGAATCAAAACATTTATCAAATACAGCGATCTTCTGAAACAGCTGGTCAGCCGTGACCTGAAACTGAAATATCGCCGAAGCTTTCTCGGATACCTGTGGAGTATTCTGAATCCACTTCTTGTCATGATCGTCATGACCGTTGTATTCTCTGCAATGTTCAAACACAACATTGCGAATTACCCGGTTTACCTGCTCATCGGACGTATGAGCTACGATTTCATGAATCAGAGTACCAATGCAGCTATGAAATCCGTCACAGGCAATGCATCCCTCTTGAAAAAGACTTATGTTCCAAAATACATTTTCACTCTTGCAAAGGTGACCAGTTCCATGGTGGAGATGGTATTCACCCTGGGTGCTCTCCTGATCGTTATGATCGCTACAAGAGCTCCATTCCACTGGCATATGCTTCTGATTCCATTTGTAATCCTGCAGCTCTATGTTTTCTGCTGCGGACTTGGTTTCATTCTGGCAGAACTGAATGTATTCTTCAGGGATATTCAGTACATTTATCGTGCGATCACCACTGCATGGATGTACCTGACCCCGATCTTTTACCCGATTGAGCAGCTTCCGGAGGGAATTCAGACATTTATCAAAACATGCAACCCTCTGTATTACTATGTAGCTCAGTTCAGGTCACTTACATTGTACGGACAGTTTCCGGAGGTTCGCCTTGTAGTCGGCGGCTTCCTCATTGCTATCGTATCTCTTGTTCTCGGCGTATGGCTGTTCAGCCGCCGCAAGGACAACTTTATTCTCTATATCTGATGGAGGCAAACATGGCACAAAATATTATTGACGTGGACCATCTGTCCATCCGTTTCAATCTTGCCAGCGAGAAAACAAACAATCTCAAAGAATATGCGATCAAGCTTGCCAAGAACGAGCTGATGTTTCAGGAATTTTTTGCATTGAAGGACGTAAACCTTCATGTAAAACCCGGAGAAGCCTGGGGTCTGATCGGTACCAACGGTTCCGGAAAATCCACTCTTCTGAAGGCAGTGGCGAGAATTCTGAAGCCTTACAGCGGCAAGGTTACAGTTCGTGGAAAAATCGCTCCTCTGATTGAGCTTGGAGCTGGTTTTGACCAGGACCTCACAGCAAGGGAAAATATTTTCCTGAACGGTGCAGTCCTTGGACACTCTCACAAATTCATGGAAGAACATTTTGATGAGATCGTCGATTTTGCAGAACTTCACAAATTCCTCGATTCACCGATTAAGAACTACTCCTCCGGTATGAAAGCCCGCCTCGGTTTTTCCGTTGCGACTATGGTAAACCCGCAGATTCTGATCTGTGACGAGGTTCTTTCCGTTGGTGATTACAAGTTCCGTAAGAAGTGTAACGAACGTATGGAGCAGATGCTTTCCAGCGGTACGACTCTTCTCTTCGTATCCCACAACATCGATCAGGTCAAAAACCTGTGTACCCATGCCATCTGGCTGGATCACGGAGATGTCCTGATGAGCGGAGAATCCGGTCCTGTCTGTGATGCCTACAGCGAACAGCAGGAACTCAGCAGCTACGAAATTCTTGAAGACCAATAATCTTCAAGTACAAAAAAAGTTTAACTGTAATAAAAAAAGGGGCTATGAAAAATAGTCCCTTTTTTTATTAGCAAGAAAGGCGCCAGTCAAACATCACGGTTGACTGACGCCTTATTACTATTCATGAAATCGACGGTGTTTCCATCCGAATTACTTTGTGAGAATCACTCCCTGTCCACTCTCTTTGTTATAGTACTTCACATAGCCGTCCTCCATAAAATAGACTCCGCCCTCTGTATCGACTGCAGTAAATCCAGCCTCTGTTGCTTCTACTGCAAGAATTTTGTTCCAGGCAGAGAGATCATTTGTCGCAAAGAAATAATCCAAACTGCGTCCAGTCACCTTCAGTTCTCCGTCCATTGTTACGCCCACGATCGTATCACTGCATGCATCAATATAGCGAAGCGGTCCCCAGGAAAGAACCTCCTCTGCATGAGTTCCTGTCGCATATACCGTTCCATCTCCGCTGACAGCCACCACGGTACTCTCATTTTGGTCAGCTTCCGGTGAACGATATTTCTGAAGTGCAAAGAGAGCAATATCTTTCCATCCTGAGATATCATATTCTGCCCAGTCCTCTGCAGAATTTCCGTCCGGCATATACTCTACCGTGCCATCCTTATAAATAATTACATAATTATTCTTTGAACTGTTCATATAAGAAATATTGGTTATCTTGCCAATGTCCGGACGCTCTTCCACCGTCAGAACATTGGACAGATGTTCCGAATTAAGTTCATAGACGGTTCCATTCGTACCAATCGCAAATCCCGATGCGATTCCGGGTGTTTGCCGCTTAGTATAGTAGGTAATCTCCTCAATATTTTCTGCACACATCGTTGTTCCATAGTATAGTTTTCCGTCTGTCGCCAGTGCAAGATATGGCTCGTTTGTTTCCGGAAGGGTCAGTGTCTTGAGATCCAATGTCCGATAGAAAGACATGATTTCTTCCAGATCACTCTCATCGCTGATGAAGGTTCCGTCGCTGCAGATCGCAGTATAACCGGCGATCTTCTGCGCTGCTTCAAGGGATGTACGGATTTCCTCCCGAACTTCGATCGGCGCTCCGTTATGTTCCGATTCTGAGCCTGTTGTTCCTTCTGATTCAGACGATTCCTCTGCGTCGGATGAATCCGTCAGGCTCTCCAAAGCACTGCTTGCCTGTGTATTCTCCGATGAAGTACTGCTGCTCTTTGATCCGCAAGCTGTCAGCAAACTTGCGAAAAAAAGAAGTACCATACCAATTACCAGTTTTTTCTTCATTACTAATCCCCCTTTCTTTTTGCAATATTCAACACTTCATAATTGCTCTGTAGCTTATCGGTTAAGATTCTCGCTTATCACTCACACTATATGAAGTTTCCTGAATATTTTTCCCCAGAATCCTGCTCTGAGAAAACTACCCAACAGAACTGACAGAAAGGTTCCTGCCAGAAAATACAGAAACCACCAGATTCCCCGTGTCACATATGTGGTCGGATGCTCCAGAAGAGTTTCCCAGAAGGGATTTCCCCAGCGAAGAATCTGAATGATGGTGACAACCCTGAAGCACAGAAACTGCCACAACACCATATCCATACTGTTCTTGCCGAACCATAGAGTAATCTGCTCAAGTCCTCTAAGCAATCCTGCAATAATTCTCCCAACCAGATGATCTTTCCACAGTGTTCCGATTTTGAAGATCCATTTATCCACAAGGTAAGATCCATAAAGAATCACGTAAGACATCATAAAAGAACTCAACACGAAGAACGCCGGTGAAGAATAGTCGTTTTTTCCCATATTGCTGTAGTGGTCTTTTCCAAAATATACAAAAATGCAGAAGAAAACGACTCCCAAAACAATTCCCCATGACGGGTGGAGAATTTTTTCCCATGAATCTTTGTGTTCTTTCATCAGGACTCCAAATGCATAAAACATACTGAGGATCAGCGTTCGATTCAGTGCAAAGGGAAGCGGAATTACAAAAGATACACACGCTGCCACCGTAAACAGAAGCATGAAAAACCATTTCCTCAGGGGCATCCAGCAAAGAAGAACGTCCAGAGTTTTGTAAACTACCGCCATGAGAAACAAAGAACCCAAAAACCAGGATACCCCAAAAATCCTGCTGTTTTTGTCCATTGTCAGAAGGGTGTTGATAATCCAGGTTCTGGTCGTTTCCCAGGTAATCGGGAGATACTGTGTCCAGTAGCGAATCAGATGGGCAAGCACATTCCAGAAAATAAACGGAATATACAAACTGCAGATCCGCTTCCAGACAAATCTTGGCCAGCTGTCTTTTGCGTTATATAAATAACCCGATATCATAAAAAACATGGGCATATGAAACAAATAAATATAGGTCATGCCCGGTCCTCTGGCATGCGCCCACACCACAAGCATGATACCGATACCTTTCGCCAGATCCAACCAGGCAATTCGCCTTGTTGACCTTAAAAAAATCTTATCACTCATTAACGAAAGATTCCCCTTTTTCATAATTCTTATGTCATTATACAGTCTTTATAGTTCTGTATATTCATAAAGTTTAACGGAGAAGAACAAATTGCACAAGCTTTGAATCATCGAATTTCCCATTTTTTCATCGACAAAATTAGATCATCTACAAACAATTTCCCGGTAATTTGTTAAGCGGATATTCACAATTCGCTTCGCTATCTTGATTCGGTAAAAAAAACTCACTTAAGCTCCTGCACTTTTCTTCCGAGACGTTCATAAACAATACGTGCATCTTCTATGTGATAAGGAGATTCCGTCGTTCCTTCGGCCCCTGCGGTCACAAGAATATACTCCTTATTATCAATCACTGCAAAGCTTGCCAGACACTGACCGGCCTGACTTGTATAGCCTGTTTTTCCTCCCAGAATTCTCCCTTCTGTCACCATAGGATCCGGTATATTCCGATGCATCGTACTATAGAAGGTAATTCCGTCCGGATGAACGTTGGTTCCGGCGGTTGTATAATAAGGACTTGTCAGAATCTCACGAAGCACCTTGTTTTTCATACAGTATTTTAACAGCAGTGCCATGTCATACACCGTACTGTAGTGTTCCGGATCGTGGAGGCCGGTAGAATCACGGAAATTCGTATTCTTCATTCCAAGACGCTGTGCCTTCCGATTCATCAGCCGGGCAAACTCTTCCTCTGACCCGGCGATTCTGTTGGAAAGGGCAATGCAGCACTCTGCTCCTGATGGCAGGATCACACCGTACACCAGATCCTTCACATTCACCGTCTCTCCAGGCTGGAATCCGGCCTGAGTCGCATCCTGCTCTGCCAGACCGGCAAACACATCGTCCGTGAGAGTGATGGTTTCCTCCAGGTTCGGAAGTTTCTCAAGGGCGATGACTGCCGTCATAAGCTTCGTCATGGAAGCCGGGTAAATCCGTTCATCCTGATTGATTCCTCCCAGAACCTTTCCATTCTTTCGCATAAGGACTGCATTGGGGCTGTGAATTCCCGACAGATCCAGTTCTTTTATAACCGGATTCGAAAAGCTTCCGATCCAATCTCCCAGTCCTTTGTTCCAGAAAATCATTGTGGCCAGTGCCATAACGATCAATAGCTCCATAATCCCGCAAAGGATTATGGAGCTTTTGCTATGTTTCTTTCTTTGTTTTCTTTGGTACGTTGCTCTATTTCTTCGTCTCGCCAATCGGGACCTCCTGTCCTTCCCTTAGCCCAAGGGGCAAACGGATATTCACAATCCGCTTCGGTTAAACTGTAACTCACTTCGCAATGTACACAAACTGTGCACCTGCACTTATTCCATTGTGTTCTGCGCGCCAAAGAACAGCGGGATACCTGTTTCAGTATTTACGATTGCATAGAAGTACGGGCGATCCAGTTTAATTTCCAGAATTTCCTTCGTTTCCTCGTCAAATGCTGCGGTCGCTTTGATTGCAACATCCGTTGCCGCTGCCGCCTTGGTTCCGTTCTCATCTACTTCAATATGCGTCTTGTGAAGAATCTGGTCAACAGAAAGATTTGCTTCTGTCATCAGAGAGAAATCTGCCTCTTCAGAAAATGCTTTCTTGATTCCCATGGCTTCCAGCGCGTCCTTCATCATCGTTGTATCATCAAACGTAAACTTCGGAAGCTGAACTTCTACAATCTTGTCGCTCTTCGCGTTCTGATAAGCGCTTAAGAATTCTTCTCCGGTCAGATCTGCAAGATAATCTGTAAGACTTGTACCTTCCTCAGGAAGAATACCAACAAATGTGAATTGACCGCCTACATAATCCTTGACAAATCCGACTCCATTCCCAAGTTCAATATAACGTTCCTCTGTACTGTACATCATATCTGCTTTCTGTTCCTGTCCGGAAGCATCGGTGAAAGTTCCTTCCTGCACACGGTAAAAAGGATCTACCCATTCCCCTTCAAAAACAGTGGCGTTCAGAATATGAATGATTTCATCTTCTGACAGATGGTCCAGCATCTGTGGAATCATTCCATTCGTATGCTCAGATACCCAGTCATTGATCTCTTTCAGCGTATCTTCATTAAACGGTGCAGCCTGAACTGCCGCCCCAAAATTCTCCTGATTCTGTGACACGAAATCATCCAGAAGAGAAATTCCCTGATTCTCGTTCAGCCAGATACCGTCTGCGGTGGAAAAAGTACTCCATGCATTCTCAGACAGATTTTTGTGGAATGCCGCCAGAAGTTTCTGATATGTCTCTGTATCCATACCGCCCATGAGCGTCTGCTCCAGTTCCTCTCTGGTCTCTCCCTGTGCACCGGAAGCTACAACTGCCAGCGCTTCGGAAACAGACTCTCCGGAAATCAGACGGTTCTCATTCTCTTTGAGAAGTTCTTTCATCAGATTCAGAGAAAAATTCGCTGCCGCATTACAAAACTCATCATTTAATTTCACATCTGCAGTTTCTGTCTCAACCTCTTCTGCTGTATCCTCTGAAACTTCTGTCTCAACCTCTTCTGCTGTATCCTCGATTACAATCTGATCTGCCGGTTCTTCAGTGGCTGCTCCTATTGTCCACTGTGCAGCGCCTGCGGTTAACAGCAGTGCCATTACAACAGAAATTCGACGAGCCATTTTTCCTGATTTCATATATTTCTTCATAAACAATCCTCCTGATATCTTATCTGTTTCCGTTCATCGGAATGTTACATTTCACCTGGCGCCGGCAAGTTCCCGCTTAACGCCTTGTTCCTTTGGATCAAGGAAATGATACTTTCCTGGTTCATTTGATATCTTGATTGTACCATGAATGATTTTGAAACCGTAATTCGTGATTTCCGCAGTATGTTTCTTATTCTACAGTAACAGACTTCGCCAGATTTCGCGGCTTATCTACGTCCAGACCTCTGGACACACTGATGTAATATCCAAGAAGCTGCAGCGGGATGACTGCAAGACTTGTTGCGAAGTGCGGATCTGTTTTTGGAATGTAGACTGTGAAGTCCACAGTATCCTCAACGCTGTAATTTC
The DNA here is from genome assembly GCA_030527765.1 of Eubacteriales bacterium. The sequence goes on along the minus strand of JAUNAE010000015.1, from coordinate 14,859 downwards.
CATAAGGAGCGATTCCCATGAGATATGCCCCACGGCTCTTACATTCCACCATGTTGCTGACTGTTTTTTCATAGAGATCTCCCTGTGTCAGAGATCCGATCACAAGAATGCCGTCCTCGATCAGAGAAATCGTTCCGTGCTTCAATTCACCTGCCGCATAAGCTTCTGAGTGAATGTAGCTGATCTCCTTCACCTTCAGACTTCCTTCCATACTGATAGCATAGTCCAGTCCACGTCCGATGAAGAACACGTCTCTTGTATTTGCAAACTTGGATGCAAACCACTGGATACGCTCTTTATCTTCCAGGACTCTCGTAATTTTGGAAGGAAGAGCTTTCAGCTCCTCGATCATACCTGCATACGCGTCCCCATCGATGGTTCCTCTTACCTTTGCAAATTCCACAGCAAGGGCATAGCATGCGATGAGCTGCGTGCTGTAAGCCTTTGTCGTTGCTACGGCAATCTCCGGACCTGCGAGAGTGTACAGAACGTTGTCTGCCTCTCTTGCAATGGAGCTTCCTACGACGTTCACAATTCCGAGGGTGCGAAGTCCTGCCTGTTTTGCCTCACGAAGGGCTGCAAGACTGTCTGCCGTCTCACCGCTCTGGCTGATAATCACAACCAGTCCCTTTGGATCCAAAATCGGCTTGCGATAACGGAATTCAGATGCCAGTTCCACTCTCACCGGAATTCTCGCCAGATCCTCAAATACATACTGTCCGGCCATACCAACATGGTATGCGGATCCGCATGCTACGATATAAATCTGGCTGATCTCCTGAATGACCTCTTCTGTCAGACCAACCTCAGACAGATCAATGGCGTTTTCCTTCAGCAGAGAATTCACAGTATCCTGAACTGCTTTCGGCTGCTCATGAATCTCTTTCATCATGAAGTGCTCGAAGCCGCCTTTTTCTGCTGCCTCAGCATCCCATTTAATCTCTACCAGATCCTTCTGGATCTCGTCACCGTCAAGGTTGTAGAAATGAACCTCACCTTTGCATAAGCAGGCCATTTCCAGATTACCGATATAATATACATTACGGGTGTGTTTCAGAATTGCCGGAACATCGGAAGCCACATAGGACTCCCCTTTCTCAACACCGATGATCATCGGGCTGTCTTTTCTTGCCACCCAGATCTGTCCCGGATACTCATGGAACATCAGAGCCAGCGCATAAGAACCGCGAATACGTACCATTGCTTTTGCAATCGCATCAATTGGTCCGATGTTGTATTTTTTGTTGTAATAATCCACCAGTTTCACAGCTACTTCTGTGTCTGTCTGAGAATAAAAACGATAGTTGTGACGAATCAGTTTGTCTCTCAGTTCCTGGTAGTTCTCAATAATACCATTGTGAACACCAACGACATTGCCATCATCCGTCACATGTGGATGTGCATTTGTCTCAGAAGGCTCACCATGAGTTGCCCAGCGAGTGTGGCCGATACCACAATTACCGCTCATTGCCCATCCATCATTGGTCTTCTCTGCGAGAACTTTCAGACGTCCCTTCGCCTTCACGATCTCCAGATCTTTCTCTCCATCTCTGACAGCAAGTCCTGCTGAATCATATCCTCTGTATTCCAGTTTTGCCAGTCCGTCCAAAAGCACCGGAGCTGCCTGACGCTCTCCGGAAAATCCTACGATTCCACACATAAACGTTCTCCTTTATATTCCGCTAATTTCATGTTTTTAAGTCAATCGGATATTCGTAATTCGGGTCAATCGGATTCCTTCAATCCGCTTTGATTCGGTTAAATATAAGAAGGGGACTCACAATCGGAGTCCCCTGCGATTACAGTTTTGTATTATAGCACAAGCCTTCTGATTCCGCGAGAAAAAATTATGCGGCGGCTTTTTTTCTGCCTTTCATGTACTGGAAGCCGCATCCTGCTGCAATCAGGAGCAGTCCGCAAAGATCTGTTGTCAGGCGCGGATCAATCATCATGACACCGCCTACCACAAGAAGAATACGAATAATCGCATTCATATGATCAAACAGATATCCTTCCAGTGCGGAAGATACTGCGAAAATTCCGACAAAAGAAGTAATCGCAATCTGTGCAACATGACCGGCAGTTGTGTCGATTAAGAGCATTGCCGGGTTAAAGCAGAACACATACGGAACGATGAATACTGCGATGGCAAGCTTGGACGCATTGAAAGCGGTCTTCATCGGGTTGGATTTTGCAATCGCGGATCCCGCATAGGCTGCCAGCGCTACCGGAGGTGTAATATCCGCAACAATACCAAAGTAGAATACGAAGAAATGTGCTGCCAGAGCCGGTACACCCATACGAATCAGAATCGGTGCACAGGTTGCTGCCATGATACAGTAGTTTGCGGTTGTCGGAACACCCATTCCAAGGACAATACAGCAAAGCATGGTCAGAACAAGTGCGATGATCAGATGACCATTTGCAACGGTGAAAATTCCGTTGATCAATTCATTTGCAAGACCGGTCATGGTGATACATCCGGAAATGATGCCGGCTACACCGCAGGCTGCCGCAACGGTAATGGCACCTTTTCCACCTGCCTCCAGAGCTTCCAGACAAAGCTTCGGAGTAATGCGGCTCTCTTTGTTAAAGAGACTGACTACAATGGCAAGAAGAATTGCAAAGCTGGCTGCTCTCTGCATGGTCATGTAGTTTCCGGATACCCAGACAACAAGCATAATCAGCGGAAGAAGCAGATAAATTTTTCGAATCAGAACGGTAAATCTCGGAAGCTTCTCTTTCGGAATACCGGACAGACCAAGTTTCTTCGCCTCAAGATGTACGGCAATGAAGATACCTGCAAAATACAGCACTGCCGGAAGAATCGCACGGACAATAATGTTGGAGTAAGGAACACCGACAAAATCCGCCATAAGGAATGCCGCAGCACCCATAATCGGAGGCATGATCTGGCCGCCGGTAGACGCTGCCGCCTCAACAGCACCTGCAAACTCTGCCTTATATCCTGTATCTTTCATCATCGGGATGGTGACAGAACCGGTTGTTACTGTATTTCCAACGGAAGATCCGGAAACCATACCACAAAGAGCAGAGGAAATAACCGCTACTTTTGCAGGTCCGCCGGCATATTTACCGGCAACACAGTTTGCCAGCTGGATAAAGAAATTGGAAATACCGGTACGCTCAAGAAAAGCACCAAAAATAATAAATACCACAATGTACTTGGAGCACACGTTAATCGGAGTAGAGAAAATACCCTCTTTTGTGTAGAACAGGTTTCTCACAAGATAACGCACACGTCCGAAGAAGGACGGGTTGGTAAGACCGTATGCCAGTGCATAGATCAGGAAAAACAGTGCAACACAGAGAATCGGGATACCTACGCATCGTCTGGTCACCTCAATCAGTGCCAGAATACCGATCACGCCGATCACGATCTGATATACTTCAAATCTGGTTCCCTGCTGAACAATCTTATTGGCATTAAACGTGAAATACAGGAAAGAACCTGTTCCCAGGAGCATACCCACAATGTCATACCATGGCATATAGTTTGCCCGCTGTTCCCCTTTCTTTGCCGGGTAAATCAGAAATCCCATGAGAATAATCAGTCCCAGGAAGGACGTCAGTCGAATCTCCTCCAGGAAGGTTGCAAACAATGTCACCCAGATGCACCACAGGGAAAATCCTGCTGTGATAATGGTAAGGGCAATTTTTGCCTTGCCGGTCCAGATACGGGTGTTGCTCTCACGATCATATTTTTTCATTACAGAATCCACATCAGCCGCACTCATTGCGGAGGACTGTGGGTTCTTCAGATTTTTGTTGTTTTCGCTCACAGTACTTTCCTCCTTATGCCTCATCGGAAGCTTCTGCTTCCTCTGCTGTCTCTTCTGTTGCTTCCTCTGCTGTTTCTTCTTTCTCTTCAGCAGCACCTGTTACTGCATTTTCATCTGTATTGACGGTAATGCCGTGCTCTGCATAGTACTTCGCAGCACCTTTGTGGAACGGAGCCGCCATACCTTTTACTGCATTTTCCGCATTAAGCTCTGCACCCTTGGCATTCTCTTTGGCAATCTCATCTGCATGATCAAAGATTGCCGCTGTCAGATTGTATACGAGATCTTCATCTGCAGAAGCAGCTACAACAACCGTTGCCTTAACCGTAATGGTCTCTACCGGATCCGGCTGTCCCGGATACGTATCTGCCGGAATCTGAAGTGCGGAATAATATGGGCAGCTGTTCAGAATATCCTCTCTGAGATCTCCGTCAATGTTTACGAGATACACTCCGTTGGTAGTTGCAAGCTCTGTGATCGCTGTTGTCGGTGCACCTGCTACGATAAAGGCCGCATCGATTTTTCCATCTTTCAGAGACTCTTTGCTGTCCTCAAAGGACTGATACTGGGGATGAATGTCATCCAGCGTAATTCCTGCAGCGGACAGAACATCCACGGCATTGAAATATACACCGGAACCTGCCTGACCAATGGAAACGCTTTTGCCCTTCAGATCGTCTACGCTGTCAATGTCTTCATCCATGGTAATCAGCTGAACGGTCTCGTCATAAAGTCCTCCCAGTACGCGGAAGTCGTGGGTTGCCCCATCCTGTTCAAAGGATTTGGTTCCGGACCAGGCATATGCCATAACATCAGACTGGGTAAATCCCAACTGGAAATCTCCATCCTGAATAGACTGTATATTGACCTTGGATCCTCCTGTGGATACGGCAGTAACCTTTGCGTCGGCATAAGTTCCCATGTACTGGGCAATTACACCACCGTAGGAGTAGTACGTTCCTGCAGTTCCACCGGTTCCGAACATCATTCGGGTAGATCCCTGAGAGCAGCCTGTGAGACTTACGGCTGCAATGCCTACTGCTACTACGGTTGAAATCAGTTTTTTGAATTCCTTTTTCAACACAATTCCTCCTCTTTTTACTAAATCAAATGCATCACTGTTCACTACTTCACAGTGGCACAATCTTACATCATTGTATCAGATTTCCTTCATCCCGTCAAAACCTTCTCCCCTTATCCAGGGATAACTTTGGGATATTTTTTCTCCTGACATATGGACTTGAGAAATTGTTCCTTGTCGCATATAATGGGAGAAAGATCACGCAAACGTAACTGTCCGATATTTTTACAGTTACATGCCATCTTTTATTGTTACAGTTCTCAAGGCGAACAGTAACCTTCTATTTTTCAATCTATTTTCACAGGGGGTCTTAAGACACAGATGAAGAAATATCCAACCATTACCATCAGCCGCCAATATGCTGCCGGAGGACGCTCCATTGCCAAAGGACTGGCAGAACGCCTTGGCATTCCATATTATGATAACGATTTTGTACAGAAAACCGCAGAACACAGCGGCTATTCCGTAGACGAAATTCAAAAAGAAGGGGAGAGCATCAGTCAGGCAAGCAAGATCATGAATTCTCTTCTGAATAATGCGGTATCCTACGTCAGCTCATATGACGAAATCTACAAAGCACAGAAAAAAGTCATTCTTGATCTTTCCAAAGAGGACTGCATTATCGTAGGACGCTGTTCCAATGTCATTCTGAAAGATGCCGGCATTCCGGGATTCCATATTTATCTCTATGCAGACGTTGACAAACGTGTCAAACGTGCAGAACAGCTGAATGAGAACGAAGGCGCAGATCTCGCCCGTTATATCGCACGAAGAGATGCTCTTCGAAACAACTATTACAGAACTTACACCGGTCACGAAATGGGAAGCTGTGTGGATTACAACATCTGCCTGGATACCGGCGTTCTGAGTTACGAGCAGTGCATTGATCTCCTTGCAGATCTGATCAAAAACCTGCCTCAGGAATAAGGATTCTATAAAAATTTAAAGGAACGATGTTTCCTGTGAATAAAAAAGATGCGAACGGAGCTGATCCGCCGCATCTTTTTTTGTTATAAGTTTTTCATATTGTAAATCTTCAGGATTCATCTATCAACCTGTTTTGTCCTATAACCCTGAATTTCAATCTATGTTCTTAGTACCGCCCGATGGAATCTCCACCGCATGCTCAATGCGGATGTTTCTCTGATTGTGAACAATTTTCTGATCACGCACATGCATGGTCGTGCCATGATTTGCGTTATAGTAATCATATTCCATAGGCTTTCCTTCTGTCAGATACCGGTTCGTGCAGAATTCGCAGGGAGCATCTTTTCCCTGAATCAGCTCATAGCACTTATACCCCCGTACCTCATCCCAGGAACTCTTTCCACAGGTTTCTCTCGCCTTACGGTTCATATAGATCAGGTCAAAGGTATCCATATCTGCCGCGTAGAAAAGTTCTTCCAGATTTTCATAGGTATTCCAGATATCGGCAAGCTTGAATTCCAGAAGTTCCTTCAGCTTCTCTTCCCGCTTCTTCTCATCATCAATGTACTGTGTCAGAAACAGAACCTCCCGCACACTTCCATCTGCATTTCGACTGACCGGAATAAAAAATCCTCTGCACCATCCCATATGGGTTCCATCGTAGTCAAAGGAGATCACAGATTCCTCTCCAATACGGTCTGAGAGAGTGCTAAGATCCAGAAATTCCTTCATTCCCTGCCGAAATTCCGGTTTCACCAAAACTCTCGTAACCTCATCAAACGCTTCCTGGGCATCTGTGATAGATTTCAAAACTTCCGAAATGTACTCCTGGCACACAAGCCGCATAAAGGAACCGGATTTTATATTGACGATATGGATGGACAAATAAAGATTGGTCAGACTGTGAAGAAGATTCATCTGGAAGCCCAAAACAACCGGAAGTCTCTCGCTCCATGCGTGACTTCTGAACTCCTGAATCTGGAGAACCTGGGTGTAATTCAAGTACTCCTCATACATCTCCGTAATACTTTTCTTCCGTTCTTCATCGAATTCCTGATTCTCCCGAATCCACTCTTCCAACTCTTTCTGTTCACTGTGCATCGTATGGGATGTCATCCGGTCTGCAAGAGTTCCCTCAACAATATATTCCACCAGAGAATTGAGGGAATCTTTCTCCTCGGCATAGACAATATCCATCTGTGGATTGATCGTCACGTGATTTCCCGCCAGTTTATGCACATTCAGAAATCTTTTCCGGAGATTTTCCACAAACCGCTCCGGAATTTCCCTGCCCCGGCATTTCATCAGGACAATGAATTTGCCGCCGTACAGTCTTGCACAGCTTGCAATATGCCCTGCTTCCTCCGCAATCATCTGACCCATATCGGAGATCATCTCTCTTGCAATCTCTTCTCCATAAGTCAGCACTGATTGCTTATAAGCAGGAATCACAATACGGACAATGGCAAAATTCTGCTGATACAGCTGCCATTCCTCAAGATACCCTGCCAGAACATTTACCATGCCTCTCGGAGACATCAGGCCGGTCACATTGTCCCGGACTCCTACCGACTGTATATGGCTGGAATTTTCGGTCAAGGCTTCCACATCCTGGAAATATCCGACCATACCGACAATTTTGCCTTTTTCGTAGATCGGTTCCTTCGTCGCAATAATATTGCGGACGACACCCTGAATAATACAGGTTCCTTGTCGATTCGCCATAACCGCACCCTGCTCCAGGACTCTTCTCTCATCCTCCGCAAAGGGGGCGTTATCGATATGCCATCCCATATCCTCATCGGTCTTTCCGATGATTTCAGAAACATCCCGGAAACCGTAGGTGCGGAGGAAGCTGCTGTTTGCTCCCACAAATCGTCTCTCTGTATCCTTCCAGAACATATTAATGGTACTGGAATTGATAATTCCCTGTTTGATCCAGTTGCCGATACTGCTGCCAAGTGCTGAAGTTTCTGTATAATACTCCGGTGCAACTTTCCGAATCACATCCTCCTCCAGAATCGGAACGTACCTGCTGGCATAAATGACCTTGTTCGTCTCCGCAAGGTACTGAAGGGTGTGTGTCTTCCAGACATAGGCACCGTTATGAATTTTGGTTCTGAAAAAGTTGGTAAGATACGGACGCTTTTCCTGCTCCAGACGTTCTTTGAGGGTTGCGGTATTCGTGAATTCCCGGAAGTTTTCCAGTTCATTCGGGTGAACCAGCTGTTCAAAAGCTTCCTGAGCCTCTCCGATACTCTCAAATTTATCTCCGGAAAGTGCTCTGATTTCCCGGTTGTAATCCCCCTTCTGAAGAATTTCCACTACGCCGGATGTCAAATCCGTCTCCAGAACGGTATCAAAGAATCCGAACATTCTCCGGCCGATCCGATCCATCTTTTCCCGCTGCTTCTCCGTTTCCATTCCCGTCAGATTCACAATTCCAACCTGGAAGGTCTTGAAGCCCTTATGCTCTGCAACACAGATGGCACTCACGCGGATAAAACAGTCTCTTACTGAATAAACAAGAGATCGCTCTCCCCCGCCCATATTACAGGTACTGATAAACTCCCGGAACACTTTGCTAAGAGAAGAGGTAGACAGATTCATGTTTTCATAAGCAGCCTGCAGAGAAGGCACTCCCGTACTCAGAAGTTCATTCTCATACTCTTTGTTCACGAACAAATAGCGAAGTTCTTCTTTGTCCCACTCAATCAAAGCCAGCGGGCGGTCCGTAATGGTATTCACCGAACTGACTCTCTGATAATAAGGAGTCCATCCCCGAAGTTCCATATTGCCGTACTGGAGATACGGATGATCCACAATAGCCTCCGTAGAAAGAGGCTTGCTGATCCAGAATCCCTGCACCTTCTCGCATCCGATTTCTTTGAGAAACAGAAACTGTTCTCCGGTTTCCACTCCTTCCGCAAGTGTCTGAACTCCGATTCTCTTCGCCATACTGATGATCGAAGTCACAATATTCTTTGTTTTTTCATCGAAGGTGGACATGAATTTCATATCCAGTTTGATCTCATCAAAGGTGTACTCCTGCAGGACATTCAGAGAAGAATAGCCGCTGCCGAAATCATCCATCCAGACCTGATAGCCTCCGTCCCTGAACTTCTGAATCTCTGCATAAATCTTCTCCGGATCCTTCATAAAGGCAGTTTCCGTAATTTCAATATTAATCATATCTCTGGAAATTCCATTCTCCAGCACAATATGATCTACTTCTTCAAATAAACCTTCCTGAAAATCCACTCGGGAGAGATTGATAGAGATCGGAACAATGGGTTTTCCCATATCGCTGATCTCATTCAGACCTTTGCAAACCTCTCTCAGGACATAAAGATCCAGTTTCTTGATCAGACGACTGTCCTCCAGAGTCGGAATGAAATCACCAGGGGACAAAAATCCCATCTCCGGAGAAATCCATCTCGCAAGTCCTTCCATACCGCAGATCTTGCCGTTCATGGTACGGACAACCGGCTGATAATACACCTGAATATGGTGATTTTTCAAAGCTTCGTCCAGATGCTGAATCACATAGGAACGGATGGAAATCTGATGATCCATCTCCTGATCATACGCGCAATAGTAGGCAGGAGAATTGCGGATACTGTCACAGGCGATCTTCGCATATTCACACGCTGCCTGAATACCGTCCTCTTTGGAACTCACATGACAGCTTCCCATCTTCAGTTCCATTCCCGTATGACCATACTCCTGCTGAAACTGCTCCCAGGCAGCCTGACTGGCAGCCTGAATACGTTCCTCGGAATTTCTGGAAAGAATGACAAAATGATCCTGACCAAACCGGGAACTTACGAGATTCTGATCAATGGAACAGAGTTTTGCGGCCAGATCCAGAAGCACCTGGTCTCCCTGTTCCGAACCGTTCTCTACATTGTACAGTTTGAAATTACATATATTCGTATAAATCACTGTGTAATTCTGGCGTTCTTTCTTCTTTGTGTTATCCAGAATTCGTTGACAGTGCGCCAAAAATGTCTGTCTGTTCAAGAGTCCGGTAAGGGAATCAAATCGTTTGACCCGGTTCAGTTCTCTTCTCAGCTCTCTTCTGCTGTTATAAAGTTCTATAAGGTTCTCAATTCTTCGGCGGATCACTTCCGGAACAAAAGGTCTCCGGACAATCTCGGAAGCCCCATGCTGAAAAGCTTCCAATTCTTCCTCCAGTTCTGTCGAACCTGTCACAACAACCACCGGAAGTTCTCCGAGCATCTGATACGTTCTCAAGTAATCCAGCACATCAAATCCGCTCATCTGGGGCATGTTCAAATCAAGCATCAGCAGACTGATATCCTTATGTTCTTTCAGAATCTGAACAGCCTGCTGTCCATCTTCTGCTTCGAAAATCATGTACTTGTTCTCAAGAACTGTTTTGAGTGTTCGCCGATTCTCTTCGGACTCATCCGCGATCAGGATTTTCTGCACATCCATGCCCTCACCTCACTCTGAAAATACTGAATAGTTACTTGTATTCTACCATAATTTTCCGAAAATAAACACCGAAAACGGGGCGAATCCCTAAGAATCCGCCCCGTTCTGTTATTCCCCCATACTGTAAAGCGGACATTCGCTATCCGCTCTGCTGCTTGCTCATAAATGCAGGCTGCTTCACAGCTTATCTGCGTTCAAATAAGGTCAGTTTTGCAAAAAAATCACTCAGTAAATAATGTTTATCGATATAATCATAAACCCGGATCTTTTTTCCTTCAATCGCCTCTGCATAAGAGGTATCTTCATTTACCATATATGCCTGTCTCACATGATAATATCCGGAAGTCGGATCGAGTACCACTGTTACTGAAGGTGAATCCCCCAGAGACCAGCTTTCGCCGGTGGTCCAGAAAGCTCTCTCCGTCTGATTAAACTCATCCAATTGCCGAAGCAGATATTTGCCGGTCTCTTTGCATGCCTCCAGTCTAAGCTGAAGATCTGCAATTCCGATTCTCACCATACTGTACACATTGGCCGGAATCTGCCAGATCTCTGCTTTTGACATAAGTACGGTATTCGCTGCCGCAACATCATTCCCAAAGTTATATTCTCTGAAGTTATCATCGAATGCATCTGAACAATCTGTATAGGGACGTCCGCCAATCGTCACAACGGTCACCTTCTCCGCAATATCCGGAGCAGTCTGCAATGCTCTTGCCACGTTGGTCAATGCTCCCATACACAGAATGTATAAAGGATATTTTTCCTCTTTCCTTGCCTCTTCAATCATAAACTGCACGCCTTCAGATGATGCTTTTTCCTCAGAAAACGGAAATTCCTCGCCACGAAAAACCGGAGTATCATTTTTCATAACTGCCACAAGCTTCTGAATTGCCTCATAACTGGCTTCCATGGAGTTCTCTTCCCCATAGTGCTCTGCCACAATTCCTTTCACCATCATCTTCGGACTCAAAAGAGCATGCACAATGGCAAAGGGATCATCTGCTTCATTTGCTGTGTCACTGTCAAGAATCACCCTCACCTTTTTATAGTCCGGCACTGTAAAATGATAATTCATCTGTTTCTCCTTTATCATACTCTTGTGATTCGAATCGCCATCCATTCATGGCCCGGAAGTTCAATCTTTGTCTCGCCATGATGAATTCCCGCATCCTGAATCGTCATATTCCATGTATCAATCACTTCAACTTTATAGTCTTCCTCCGGAAGATTCAAATACTTATATGAAGGTCTTCCAAAACCGTAATAATAAATTTCCTGACTGCACCAGGTTGTATATTCCATAGACATATGTTTTTCCTCAGAAGCCGGAATACCAACCACTTCGTCAAACATTCCTTCTCCTCGTTTTAATTGCCCTCCAGGAACTTCATCCCAGATCTTTTTTAAGAAACGGAAGCGAGGCTCACTTTCTCCGTGAAGCACTCCACCGTGGGACCACCAGAGAATATCATCCGGATGTACAAATGTTTCTCCATGTCCCGGATAGCCTCCGCGAAGTACCGTTTCCCAGAAACGTCTCACCATTTCCTGTCCGGAAATATTTCCCCAGCCCATGTCAATATTTCCTTCATAAACAATCTCATCCCAGACAACCGGTTTGCCATAGGCTGCGATGAATTGTTCTGTCTCCTCTACATGACGATAGTAATCAATTCTCTGCATGCTGCAGTGGGTGATCCAATCCTCTCGATAGTCATAAAACTTCATACAGTTGTGAACCGAACAAAGATGTCCATACGGATCCTCTTTTCGTACCAGACGGCCATACTCACCCCACTCTTCAATCGGCCATCCCATAAGGTCATACTCATTTGCCATAGACCACCATACATTATGGTAGGCTCCAAATCTGGCAACCAGATACCGCAGGTAGAGTTCATTTGCCTCTTTACTCATAGATGTGAAGCCCCATTTATCATACGGGTGAAAGATAATAATATCTGCTTCAATTCCCAACTCTGCCAGTTCCTGAATTCTCTGATCAAAGCGCTGAAAATGTTCTGTGTTAAACGTAAACAGATCAAAATCTCTCACATCTTCCGGCTCTCTTGTCGTCGGAAACGGAAAATTAATGTTCTTATTTTTTCTCTCTTCGTTCTGACCTCTCTCCACTCCTCTTACATAAGGATAAGTGATCGGTTCATACTCATTGAAGCGGTAATATTTTGGAAAAATACAGAATCGGATCTTATTAAAAGAGCTGTTTTTCAATGTTTCCAGAGTCTGTTTCTGAAGTTCTTCAGACTGATTGACCCATGCATAACATGTTGTTCCAATGGAATGATATGGCGTTCCATCCTCATAGCAAAAACTGGTTTCATTCGCCACACGTACAGGACCATGATTGTCCTTTCGTGCTTCTGTTACTTCGAATGTTCCTTTTTTCTCTTCTTCACCAATCGCAGTTCCGTATACCCGGTAGCTGTAAGTACCTTCCTGTCCCGGCATAAATCGAACACGGTAAATTCCTTCTCCGTCGTAGAATCCCCGTACGAGTTTGGTGCCTTCTGCTCCTGTAAACTCTCCCCAAATTTCATAATCTGTGAATGGATTTCCTTCTGTTTTTCCTTCAAAAGAAAGCTCAAACATTTCCCATTTTCTGATCTTCTGCATTCTAATACTCTCCTTTTCTATCATTCTTCCGCATCATTTCTTCTGTCCGCATTCTCATTTTTCTTCATTCTTCCACAATTACCCGAACGCGATCCAGATTTTTACACTGCGTGTAAATATCCTGTTTTCCATTTCGATTACTTTTGACTTTGATTACAGGAAAGTAAACTCCTTTTTTTGTAAAGATATGTTCTGTCCTTACCATTGCGGATCTGCCGTCCTCGGATAACTCCAGATTCTCCTCATGGGAAAAGTCATTCGTTCTTTCGTAATCCCATGCAGCTGCGGTTATTTCTCCGGCACCGGCGGGCGCATCAATTCTGGCGGTAAAATGTACCGGCTCACCGACTTTTACTCTCACACAGCGCTCATTCTCTGCAAGGGCATGTACAACCGGCTGGAGGCCGCCTCTTTCATGAGCATTCTCCGGAACTTCCACCTGCCCGTCCACGACCTGATAATTCGTATCCGGTACCGGCTCAATTCCCTGTTCACACCATGCTGCGAGGTCCAACAAAGCCTGGTGCAGCATTCCCACATAGTCCACTTCATGCTGGGGATCTGCAAGAAATCCGGCCACATCATTGTGAAGACAGTTATCCTGATAATACAATCGGAATTTCCGGTCTGTCTCGCTTCCCAAATGACGTCTCACAGCCTCCCGGTACCAATCTCCATGCCAGGCAAAGGCACTTTCATCCAGAATGGAGCACAAGGTAATCACTTTTCCATGAATGTCTCCCGTCGGAACACTGCCCCCGCCGCTCATTGCAATCATAGGAGCCAGCAGCATCGGCAGCTGCGGATATTTCAAAGTGCCATCCTCATTCCGATATTGATCATATACATGATATGTCTCATCCGGAATCTGATGACGCTGAAAAGTCTGCATCGCAAGGTAATCACTGTTATCAATTAATATTTTATCCCCCACCGCAAGACCCGGGAATGCGTCTGTCATGTTACTTCCATCAAAAGCACTGCTCACGGTAATGACACCGTTCTCAATTGTGTCAACTGCACATTCTCTGCCCGCAGCCTTTCCGCTTAACACTCTGATGCGGCAATGAAACAAATATGCATTTTCCTGCGGAATTTCCTTCATTCGTATTCTGGGCGTGTCATTGTTTCCGATCATTGTATTAACCCAGCTGTTATCCACGCTGGTGTACTCTTCCGCCTCTTTTCTTTTGGGCTGAATGAGCTCTGATACCGTAGTCTCAAACCGTACACGCGCCTTCGCCTCACTGCTGTCCGGATTTGCCCCCTCAAATCCTTCCTTCGTCCAGAAATCTTCAAAGTACTGAGGATACACTTGATACAGGTATGGTACCAGCACCATCAGTGAGCCGTCTCCCATCGTGGGGGCTGTGAACCATCCTCTCTTCGGAAATCCCATTCGGGTAGTCTCGGATAGAATCTCTCTCTGCTCCTCATTCAAACCTTCCAGAAAGTCTCCGCTTCCTCCCGGCTCCATATTATCTATCACCCTTGCGATGCCTTCCTCGCCCAACACTCTCATCGCCCGCACTCGCGGTGCAAAAACATTCGGTGTTGCCATTGGATTTGCAACTACATAAGGAACGCCTCCATCCCAGACACCTTCTGTCATCTCCATACAGCTGATTGTCTTAAAACTTCCGCCGCTTCCTCCAAATACATATCCGAAAGGCCGATGTGTAAATCCATAGATTCTTTGAGCAACAACTCTTCCGAACTCTGCTGTACTGGCACTGGTTTTGTACAGTCTCGTACTATCCGTTCCCATCAAAAAACCGCCTTGATTGGATACCACGTAATAGCCTCCGTGGGTCAAAACAAACGAAATTTTGTCATCTTCTCCTGTCAGATGTTCACTCTCATGTTCATCTTCCGGAGCCGGGGAAAGATACTGAAAAAAACGACCTTCATATTTTTCCTTTTCCGGAAAATAGAAACAGAACCGGCATT
>JAUNAE010000260.1 GCA_030527765.1 Eubacteriales bacterium | reverse complement strand
GAAAGCCGAGTTAGAGAGAAAGCCTGAAATTCCATCAGCGGAATTTCGGGCTTTCTTTATGATGGTGTACCGGGCAGTGTGTCCACAAGAAGGATATCGATCGAGCGTGTGATGAAAATATTCGTACGGTACTATTGCATAATACTAAAGTACACGCTATAATGTGCCTTGTGTACGTTTCGGTAACAATATAGTTCGATTTGTCCGGCACAGTGCATGATAATTATTGACGGCAATGAAAATCCCTTATGGCAAAGGTGTGGATAGATGAATTTTACGAATATCAAGAAAGTATTTCCCCAGACGATCCCGGTAATGGCCGGGTATCTTTCTCTGGGAATGGCATATGGAGTTCTTATGCAGCAGGCGGGATACCATCCCCTGTGGTCTTTGGCAATCAGTGTGTTTGTATATGCGGGAACGGCACAATTTCTGCTGGTATCCCTACTGGCTTCCGGCGCAGGCATTGTGCAGACGGCGATCCTGGTATTGGCACTGAACTTCCGACATTTCTTTTATGGAATTTCCATGATCACCCGATATCGGGGAACGGGCAAGTGGAAGGCGTACCTTATTTTTGCGCTGACAGATGAGACTTATGCAATTCTCTCCACAAATGAACCGATTGAAGGAATGTCAAAGGAACATTACTATGCTCTTGTATCTTTGATGGATCAGATCTACTGGGTAACCGGCGCTGTAGTAGGAGCGATTGCGGGACAGTTTATTCCATTTGATACGACAGGACTTGATTTTGCCATGACGGCACTGTTTGCTGTATTGTTTGTGGAGCAGTGGAAAGCGCAGAAAGAACATCTTCCGGCAATGCTTGGATTTCTCGTTACGTTGATTGCACTTCTGATTCTTGGACCGGATCACTTCCTGATTCCGGCATTGTTTGCAATTTCTATTATCCTTCTGGCACTTCAGAACAGACTTGAAATGAAAAAGGAGGGAAAAATCGCATGATGCATGGAATTTTACTGGTTGGCGTGGCAGCGATTGTGACTGCGCTGATTCGTTTTCTTCCTTTTGTGTTATTTGATCATGGCAGTGAACCACCGGAATGGATCGTATATCTGGGCAAAGTGCTTCCGCCTGCGGTCATGAGTGTGTTGATTCTCTATTGTGTCCGAAATGAGAATATTTTTGTGGGCGACCGGGGAATTCCGGAGATTTTGTGCATTGGAATTGCAATGATTCTTCATGCATGGAAACGAAACACAATTTTGTCGATTTGTGTCAGTACAGCACTTTATATGGTGCTTGTGCAGGCGGTATTTGTATAAAAAATGAAGACAGTGGGAATGGTTGCATTCCTGCTGTCTTTTTGGTTATAATAGTAAGACTGGATAATTTTACAACGGATGAAATGGGGGAGAGACATCATGAATTCTATGATGAAAAGAAAGGAATTCTTAGGTTTTTTGTTTCTTATCCTTCTTGCCTTCATGACAGTATTGCCGGTGAAGGCGGAGAATCAGGAAAATGATAATTATGAAACATGGCTGCAGACCGTGTATACAAGAGAGAGTGGTTTATCTGCGGGAGAAGCCAATGCAGTGGCTTCTACGAAGGATGGTATTCTCTGGGTTGGCACTTATGCAGGACTGTATCGGTACAACGGTTCCAGGTTTCAGCTGATGAATCAATTTGAGACTGTCAAAAATGTGAACTGTCTCTATGTGGACGAGGAGGACAGACTGTGGGTTGGAACCAATGATCAGGGACTTTCTGTATTTCAGAATGAACAGCTGATTGCAACGATTGGAACAGAACAGGGACTGCCCTCTGATTCTGTCAGAAGCATCGTAATGGGAGAAAAAGACCTTTACTATATTGGAACATCAGACAGTATGGCAATGGTACATTTCAACGGGAATGAATTGGCTGTCCGTAATACGATTGAACGTATTAAATATGCGGATAAGATTACAACTGACGGAAACGGAAGAATTGTCACCATCAGTTCCTATGGAACCATGTTTCTTCTGGAAAATGGAGAGATCCGGGCAGAAACCCAGATGAAAGGCAGAGATCGCTATACATCCTGCATTTTCGATATATCCGGGGATGTTCATGTGGGAACATCCATGGGCTATGTTTATGTGTATCAGCTGCTTTCGGATGGATTTTTGGAACAGGCGAAATACGACTGCAATGATATTGAGAAGGTAAACAATCTGATTCGGGTGAATGCAGATACTATTTTTGTCTGTGCAGACAATGGAATCGGATATTTTGACGGAGAAAATCGTTTTCACAAACTGGAAACCCAGAATTTTAACAGTTCCATTTATAATGTTATTTTGGATTATCAGGGGAATCTCTGGTTCACGTCCTCACGTATGGGCCTGCTGCGACTTTGCAAAACCAGTTTTGTGGAGCTGTTTACGGAATATTCTGTGACTCCTGCGGTTGTCAATACGATCGAGAGACAGGATGAGATGCTCTATGTGGGAACGGATTCCGGACTTGTCATTCTGGATGAAAAGAATCATACGAAGGTTTCAAATGATCTGACAAAGGAATTCAGCAATATTCGAATACGACAGATTTTCTGTGACAGCAGGAATCATCTCTGGTTCTGCACGTATGGAGCCGGACTTGCAGAGTATGATGGACAGACTTTGAAGTATTACAATGGAAACCGTTTCCGGATAGGAAATCGTGTGCGGACAATGATTGAACTGCAGACAGGTGAGCTGCTGGTATCCAGCGAGAACGGCATTACATTTTTGAAAGACGGCCAGGTCACCAAAACTCTGACAGAAGAGGATGGTCTGCTGAATCAGATCAATCTCTGTCTTCTGGAAATGGAGGATGGAACAATTCTTGTTGGCTCCGATGGAAGTGGAATTGCCAGAATGCGGGACAAAGAGCGGGTCGAAATCATAGGAAAGAAGCAGGGCCTGCCCTCTGAGGTCGTTCTCAGAATGGTGAAGGATCAGGCGGGAGAAGGTGTCTTCGTTGTTACGAGCAATGCGCTGTGTTATCTCAATAAGGATGACAGTGTGCAGGTTTTGAACCATTTTCCATACTCGAACAATTATGATCTGATACAGCAGGATGATACGATTTTTGTACTTGGAAGTGCAGGGATTTATGCGGTTTTGAGAGAGGAACTGCTTGCAAATGAAGAGTTTATGAACTGTACGTTTCTGGATGCAAAAGCGGGACTCCACAGTGCCCTGGTGGCAAACTCCTGGATACTTCAT
Source organism: Eubacteriales bacterium (assembly GCA_030527765.1). The sequence goes on along the minus strand of JAUNAE010000260.1, from coordinate 2,219 downwards.
GAACCGGAGAAAGAGATAGCCTATCTTGCGACAAGCTCAGGAACAACCACTTTTGATCTGAAAGCGTATGATGAGCGGCCGGTAGATTTTCGTGTAAGAATTGCCTCGATCAGTATTGATGGGGAAGAATCAAAGATTGAGAGCGGTGTGCATTTCAGTTTTTCACGCAAAGTAAACCGTTTGGAAATCAAGCCGGAGATTATCAATTATTCAACGGTAAATCCGATGATCATGTGCTATCTGGAAGGGTTTGACAGACATTCCATTATTATGCCGCAAAGTGATATTTCACCGATTGTCTACACGAATCTTCCTTCCGGAAAATACACGTTCCACATCACTCTGGTGGATTCGGAATCGGGAGTGTCTGTCTCAGAAAAGGTGTACTACCTGGAGTCAGAGAAAGCCTTCCGGGATACGATCTGGTTCTACATTCTTGTGATCGGAGCAGTGGTTCTGGTGATTACCTGGGTTCTGTTCTTTGCACTGCGAAGATTATACCGTATGAATCTTGCAAAAAAAGAGAAGGAACTGGAATATTCCTGGACGATGTCCAGAAAGGATGAACTGACAGGGCTTAAGAACCGTTTTGCCATGCGCATGGAGTTTCCGGAATATGTGGGAAAAACTCTGGGCGTTACTATGATGGATGTGGACTATTTTAAAAAGTTCAACGATACGTATGGACATGAGATGGGAGACCGCATTCTGAAAGAGGTCGGCTGTGTCATTCAAAAATATGATATGGGAAGAGGGGCTGCATTCCGCTATGGAGGAGATGAGTTCCTGTTCTGGGATCTTTGCGGGTCTATGGAGGAAGCGAAGGAACATCTGGCAATTCTGGTCAAAGATATTGAGAAAATTCATGTGGAAGGATATGATTTCACAATCCACGTTTCTACAGGATGTGCTTTTGGCACCCCAAATACGGAAAAAGAGCTTCGGGAACTGGCTGAACTGGCGGATCAGAGACTCTATGAAAACAAAAAAATGAGAACAACCGGGAGTAAAGAAGAGGAATGAATAAAAAAGATATTGCAGAAATAAAGAAACAGTTCACACAGGACCGCTGTGTGATTGATCGAATTTGCGCCTGCTATGTGGATGCGGAAAAACAGAAAAAAACAGAACTGAATCAGTCTTTTCTGACTTTGTCGGATGAGGAAATGTTTAAGTATTTTGATATTTTCCGTAAATCCCTAAGTGGAACCATCGGAAAGAATCTGATGACCATGGAATTTCCTCTGGCAGAGGAGGAATACGGAGGCAAGCAGGAATTTCTCATGAAGCTTCGTAAGAGCAAACTCACGAACACAGAGCTTCTTGGAGAATTTTATGACAAGATTATCGAATTATATGATTATCCGGAAAACTACCTGATCATTCTTATTCACGGAAATTATGACATTCCGGGAAAATCTTCCGATGGACTGGAAATGGATGATGCTTCCGAAGAAGTATATGAGCACATTCTCTGCTGTATTTGTCCGGTGAACCTGTCCAAAGCGGGCCTTCACTATAACTCGGAGACGAACAGCATTGAGGATTGTATCAGAGACTGGATTGTAGAACTTCCGGATGTGGGATTTTTGTTCCCGCTGTTTGAAGAGAGAAGCACAGATATTCACGGACTTTTGTACTATGCCAAAAAAGCAGAGAAACAGCATTCAGAATTCGTGGATCAGCTTCTCGGCTGCACAGCTCCATTGTCACCTGTGAATCAGAAGAATACATTTAATGCACTTCTGGAAGAGACTCTGGAGGAAACCTGTGAATATGAGACAGTCGTGGCTATTCATGAAAAACTGAATGAGATTATTGAAGCGCAGAAGGAAGAACCCCAGCCGGTGGTTCTGACCAAATCTGAAGTACAGAGAGTTCTGGAGGAGTGCGGAGCATCCGACAAAAAGATGGAACGCTTTGAAGAACAGTACGATTTGAATGTGGGAGAGGATATGTCCCTCACCGCAGCAAACATCACCAGTACAAAGAAGATTGAGATTAAGACACCGGAAGTTGTGGTAAATGTAAGTCCGGAAAGTGCGCAAACGATTGAAACAAGAATTCTGGAAGGCAGAAGATGTCTTGTGATTCCACTGAGTTCAGATGTAGAGGTAAATGGAGTGCATGTGAATTTCACTTCACTGACTCCGGAGCAGGAAACAGAAGAACAGGCAGAGGAATAAGAAGAATAAGCAGTAAAACAGTAAAACAGATAC
>JAUNAE010000259.1 GCA_030527765.1 Eubacteriales bacterium | reverse complement strand
GAAACCATTCGCATGTCCTATTTTGCTCAGGAAGTTCCGGACATGAGCGGCAATGAGCGAGTGATTGATTATATCCGGGACGTGGCAGAGTTTATCCAGACCAAAGATGGAAAAATCAGTGCCTCTATGATGCTGGAGCGATTCCTTTTTGACCCGGCAATGCAGTACACACCTCTTTCGAAGCTTTCCGGAGGAGAGAAACGACGTCTGTATCTTCTGAAGACGCTCATGGAAGCGCCGAATGTGCTTCTGCTTGATGAGCCGAGCAATGATCTGGATATTCCGACGCTGACCATTCTGGAGGATTATCTTCAGTCCTTTGTGGGAATTGTTGTAGCGGTATCCCATGACCGATATTTCCTGGACAATGTGGCAGACCGCATTTTTGCCTTTGAAGAGGGAGAAATGGTTCCTTATGAAGGAGGTTACACAGATTACCGGGAAAAATTGAAGGCTGCCCAGGGGGATGATGGAGATTGGAATGGAAAGTCTGAGGCAAAAAATGAGCCGAAGACCGAAAATAAATCTTCCGGAAAAAACTGGAAAGCAGATCAGAAACAGAAACTGAAGTTTTCATATAAAGAACAGAGAGAATTCGAAACTATCGATGAAGATATTGCCAAACTGGAAGATCGAATTGCCTCTCTGGAACAGGATATGCAGACCTTTGCCACCAATTCTCTTCGCCTGCAGGAGATTGTGAAGGAAAAGGAAGAGGCAGAAGCACACCTGGAAGAAAAGATGGATCGCTGGGTGTATTTGAATGATCTTGCGGAACAGATTGAAAAACAAAAAGATAAGTAGTATGATAATATGATAGCAACGTGACGGAAACGGCAGGAGGTAATGAGATGGCCGAATTAACAAAAGTAGTTGTGGATGCCATGGGCGGTGATAATGCACCCGGAGAAATTGTGAAGGGTGTTGTTCAGGCTGTGACAGAACGCAAAGATATTAAAGTTTTTTTGACAGGTACGGAAAACCTTGTCAAAGAAGAACTGGCAAAATATCCGGATTATCCAAAGGAGCAGATTGAACTTGTTCCTACCACAGAGATCATTGAGATGGCAGAACCTCCGGTTCTTGCAATTCGCAAGAAAAAAGATTCTTCCATTGTTGTAGGTCTCAAGATGGTTAAGAATCAGGAAGCAGATGCTTTTGTTTCTTCGGGCAGTACCGGTGCCGTTCTCGCAGGAGGGCAGGTGATCGTAGGCCGCATCAAAGGGGTGGAACGCCCTCCTCTTGCGCCGTTGATTCCTACGACAAAGGGAGTTTCTCTTCTCATTGACTGTGGTGCCAATGTGGATGCGAGAGCATCTCACCTTGTGCAGTTCGCAAAAATGGGATCCATTTATATGGAGAGTGTTGTTGGAATAAAGAACCCTCGTGTTGCCATTGTAAACAATGGTGCAGAGGAGGAGAAGGGAAATGCACTTGTCAAAGAGACCTTCCCGTTGCTGAAGGAATGCCCGGGCATTAATTTCATCGGAAGCATTGAAGCGAGAGAGATTCCTTTTGGCTATGCAGATGTCATTGTCTGTGAAGCCTTTGTAGGCAATGTCATTCTTAAAATGTATGAAGGTGTCAATAAGGCCCTTATGGGTGTTGTGAAGCAGAGCATTATGACAAATCTTCGGAGCAAAATCGGAGGACTTCTTATTAAGCCGGCCCTCAAAAAGACTCTGAAGAATTATGATGCCAGCGAATATGGCGGTGCGCCGCTTCTGGGGCTTAAAGGTCTGGTTGTAAAGAGCCATGGCAGTGCCAAGGCCGGAGAGATCAGAAATACAATTTTCCAGTGTGCAATGTTCAAAGAACAGAAAATCAACGAGAAAATTGCAGAAAAGATCATGGAATAAAACCAGGCAGTGCAGTGACTGACTATGAATGTAATGATCGACATGAGGAATTCGTCACCAGTTGATGTCTTGTGTCAAAACAGGGGGTGTCCGATATGGAATTGTTGAAACTGCAGAAGATCATTGGGAAAATACTTCAGATAGAACCATCATCGGTCAAAGAAAACATGGCCTTTGTAGAGGACCTTGGAGCAAATTCACTGGATCTTTTTGAAATGATGATTGAGATAGAAGGGGAATATGATATTGAAATCGATCAGGAAGCGGCAGAACGAATTCTGACGGTCCATGATGCAGTTGAAGCAATCCAGATGCGGACGGGTTACAAAAATAAGCAGGTAAAACCTGGAAAGAAGGCATAAAATGTATAGAAACCTGGATAACCTGGAAAATGTGATGAATTATAAGTTTCGAGATAAAACACTTCTCAGACACGCGATGACTCACAGTTCTTATGCTAATGAAAAACGTCTGGGAAAATCAGGAAGTAACGAAAGACTGGAGTTTTTGGGAGATGCGGTGCTGGAACTTGTAAGCAGTGAATTTCTTTACAGAAAGTTCCCGGATCTTCCGGAGGGTGCGTTGACAAAAAAACGTGCAAGTATGGTTTGCGAGCCGAGTCTTGCATATTGTGCAAGAGAGATTGAGCTTCCGCAGTATCTTCTTCTTGGAAAAGGAGAGGAACAGACCGGCGGCAGAGATCGGGATTCTATCGTATCTGATGCGACGGAGGCACTGATTGGCGCAATTTATCTGGATGGCGGATTTGAATGCGCCCGCACCTTCATTTTGAATTATATTTTGAATGACATGGAGAATAAACAGCTGTTTTTTGACAGCAAGACGATTCTTCAGGAACTGGTACAGGGAAGAGGAAGTCAACTGGTAGAGTATAAGCTTCTTTGCGAGGAAGGACCGGATCACAACAAACGCTTCACCATCGGAGTTTCCGTGAATGGAGAAGAACTTGGCCGTGGTGTGGGACATACAAAGAAGGCGGCAGAGCAGCAGGCAGCATACCAGGCAATACAAGAGCTGAAAAAGCAGGAGTAGTATGTATTTAAAAAATATCGAAGTGCATGGATTCAAATCTTTTGCGCAAAAAATCAACTTCGAATTTCAGAACGGTATCACCGGAATCGTCGGACCGAACGGCAGCGGCAAAAGTAATGTCGCTGATGCGGTCCGGTGGGTTCTGGGTGAGCAGAGTGCAAAACAGCTTAGGGGTGGTAACATGCAGGATGTTATCTTTTCCGGTACAGAAGCCAGAAAACCTCTAAGCTTTGCTTCTGTTGCCATCACATTGGACAATTCCGACAGAAAACTGCCGGTGGATTATCAGGAAGTGACGGTTACAAGAAGACTGTATCGTTCCGGAGAAAGTGAGTATCTGCTGAATGGAAGTTCCTGCCGTCTGAAAGATATTAATGAGATGTTTTATGACACGGGTATCGGTAAAGAAGGATATTCCATTATCGGACAGGGTCAGATTGACAAAATCTTAAGCGGCAAAGCGGAAGAGCGCAGGGAGCTTTTTGACGAAGCAGCAGGAATTGTAAAATTCAAACGAAGAAAAACTGCTACTTTGAAGAAGCTGGAAGAGGAGCAGGCGAATCTGGTCCGTGTCACAGATATTTTAAGTGAGCTTACAAGACAGCTGGAACCTCTGGAACGCCAGAGTGAGACGGCAAAGCTGTATCTTGCCAAAAGAGACCAGCTGAAGGAAATGGATGTGAACCTGTTCCTTCTGGAACATGAGAGAAGCACCAAAATTCTGAAGGAGCTGGATGAAAAGCTGACGACGGCGAAGCAGGAACTTGCAGAGACGAGAACTGCCTACGATAAGACAAAAGAGGAATATGATCATCTGGAACAGGAACTTACAGAGTTGAACGACCGGATGGAGAAGGATCGTGAGCAGAGTCAGCAGCAGGCACTTCAAAAACAGCAGCTTTCCGGTCAGATGGATGTTATGCGTGAGCAGATTCTGTCTGAAGAGAGAAACAGCGATCATTATAAAGAACGACTTGTGTCCATTGAAGAAGATCTGGCAAAACATGAGAAGACGAAAGAGGAGTTCCGTAAAGAACGGGAATCTTTGAAACATCTCGTGGAGAATGGACAGAAAGATCTGGAATCTCAGGAAAAAGAACTGGCACGTCTGCAGGAGACGATTGCAGATTGTACGAAGGCTGTGGAGGAAGGCCAGGGAGAAATCATGGAAATCCTGAATTCCCGTGCCACTGCCAAAGGTCAGGCGGAGCGTTTTGATACGCTTATGGAGCAGATTGATATTCGAAAGGCTGAGATCAGTCAGAAAATTCTTCATCTCAAAGGGGAAGAGAGTCTTCAGAACCAGAGAATGGAAGAGGCAAAACGGGTTTATCAGGAAGTTACTTCAAAGATTCGCAGTATGAATGAAGAAGTGGAGAAGCTTAAGAAAGATGTGGATCTTCTCCAGACAGAACTTGCCAAACAGAACCGTGAGCTGGATAATACACAGAAGAATTATCACAGAGAAGAATCCCGTCTGGAATCTCTTCGGAATATGACGGAACGCTACGACGGATATGGAAATGCCATTCGCCGGGTGATGGAGCAGAAAGCTCAGGTTCCGGGACTGAAGGGCGTTGTTGCGGATTTGATTCATGTAGATAAGAATTATGAGATTGCCATTGAGACGGCACTTGGAGGAAGCATTCAGAATATCGTTACAGATAATGAACAGACCGCGAAGCGGATGATTGAATTTCTCAAGAAGAATCGATATGGTCGTGCAACATTCCTGCCCCTCAGCAATATGAAAGGGAAGAATGAGTTTGCCTACAAGGAGGCTCTGAGAGAAAAAGGTGCAATCGGTCTGGCTTCGGACCTCGTGCACACGGAGGAAGAGTACTCCGGTCTTGTAAGACAGCTTCTCGGAAGAATTCTTGTGGTGGATCACATCGATCATGCAATTGCTATTGCGGCAAAATACCGTCACAGTTTCCGTATGGTAACAATTGAAGGTGAATCTCTGAACATGGGTGGTTCCATGACCGGTGGTGCCTTCAAGAATAACAGCAATCTCCTTGGACGACGAAGAGAAATCGAGGAGATGGAACGTTCTGTGAACGGACTTGCTGCAAGAGTTAAGAAAGTACAGGAATCCATCGATGCGACACGTATGAGAAGAAATACGATGCGTGACCGTATTACCGCTCTTCAGGAGAGCCTTCGCGTACAGTATGTGGAGCAGAATACAGCTAAGATGAACATGGATGCTCTGTCCGGCAAAGAGAAAGAACTGGAGAGCAGTTATTCCAGGATTCGGTTGGATCAGGAGGAAGTGAAACAGAAACTGTCGGAAATTCAGGAAGATCACGATCGGATTGCCAGAGTCCTTCAGGATTCTGAGAAAGATGAGAAGGAACTTCAGGATTATATTCAGACCAAACAGAAAGAACTGGAAGTCAGCAAAGAGGAGGAAGCTCGTCTTACAGAGCTTTTGAATGAGAGCAGACTTGCAGCGTCTCAGGGAAGTCAGAAGGAAGAATTCCTTTCAGAAAACCTGCTTCGTCTGAGTCAGGAGATTCAGAATCT
>JAUNAE010000258.1 GCA_030527765.1 Eubacteriales bacterium | reverse complement strand
ATATCCTTCACGATGACCGTTGCCACATTGCCTGCTTCTATCTCTTCTAACAGAGAAGAAAAGCCCGGTCGATTAAAGTTCGTACCCGTATATCCATCATCTGTAAAGTGCTGGATATTGCGGAAATCATTCTGTATTGCATATTCTTCGAGATATTCTTTCTGGTTCGTGATGGAATTTGATTCGCCTTGCAGTTCATCATCACGAGACAGACGCTCATAAAGAGCGGTGATTCTCTGCTTCTTTGCCATATCTAGCCTCCTTTCTGATATGTAATGATGGATAAAAAATAAGAAGATATAGAAAGCAATTTACTAAGAAGTAACTTGTTTTCTCTGTCTTCTTAAAATATACCCCTTTGGATCGGTTATGACATAGGAACTATGGCCTTGAAGAAGGTTGGGTTTCAACCAAAATCTCGTCTTACCGGAACCGGATCCACCGATAACCAATACATTTTTATTTCGTGCATTCGCCGGATTCTTTGGTCTATTACCCATCATCAGGCTTTCTGTCTGTGTCAGGATCACATTGTTTTCAAACACCGGATCTACAAACGGTTCGATGTCTTTCGCTGTTCCCCACCTGGCAGATCCGTACTCGACATTGTGTCGGTACTTCTTGGCATTCTTACCTTTCAAGTATACTGCCAGTCTAACTGCAGCACCGCAAGCTGCACCAAACAGTAAATCTGTTGGGTAGATACTAGGTAATGGATTCTGGAATGCAATTCCTAGTGTTGTCATGAAAGACATCATCTTCGCTGACATGTCCACACCCTCTGCAATTCTCCATGCTTCCGCAAGATTTGTTGCAAATAATCCAATCAGAATATACGGCAGATTCAGAATCAAAAGCTTCTTTGTCTTACTACTCATAGATCACGCTCCTGACTCTTATGACGTACCTTATCCGGCATAATAGCTGCAACCATTTCTTTAAGCTTCGCAAGCTGTTTAAGAACACTCGGTTTCTCCAATTTCTTAAGCTTCTGATTACTGAACTCAGTAAATGCTGCTGTCAGTGCATCTGCATCCTTTGCCTTAAAGAACACCATATATTTCGGTGGAACTGCACCTTTGTCCTTGGTAATGGCATAATCCACACCATACTTACGAGCCACCTGTTCAAAGCCTCTCAAATCAGTCTTTGAGATATCAATATTGGTAACTCCCTGATTCTGACCAATCAGTTCCTTAATGGACTGCTTACCATGTGTCGACAGATCTTTTACCGCAGCCTTCTTAGCTTTGACCTTATCGTGATGTGCTTTCCACAACTGGAAGCCACGGATAATGGTTCTTGCAGATAATTTTGTGGTACTGACTGTCAGATTGACGGTTTTGTTTTCAATTTCTTCCTGCATCCGTCTCCTCCTTTCTTACATCGTGATAAGAACTATCGTTCCATATCCTTATTCTTCTTTTTCGCAGGTTCTGTCTTCTCCGGCATTCCATGTTCCTTCATGAATTTGGATACTCCCTTCGGATCAAATTCCTTCAGTTTCTCCATATCAAAAGCAACTGCCTTATATCTTCCATATCCGGACTTTCCTTCAAACGGAAGTACCTCACCAAGCTTATTTTCCTTGATAAAGTTCAATAAATCTTTGCTCATATCACCGTAAATGAATGCTTCGTTTGGTTCCAGCGAGTAGCCAGGGAGATTTACCGTCATATCACCAAATGGCTCCGGACCATCTTCACCATAATTGGTGATACCGATATAAAGGCCATTTCCATAGGCATAATCAGTGACATTCAGGGATACTGTTTCCTCACCAAATTCCCAATTAAAAGGGACTTTCTTCACATCCTCCTGTATCGGTGAATCAACTAGCTTTTCCACCTGATCATCTGGAATCGGAATTGCCATAACACCTCTTCCCATCTTGATGAATGCTTCCGGTTGATGAAACATCTCTTCGAACTTACTCATCTGCTCTAGTGTCAGAGAGCCGAAACTCTCCTCAGTAAGACCGACCACAAGGAAATCTCCTGCAATTACGTCATACACATCTCCATCTTCACTGCGAAGTGCACGATTCAAAGGAAGTCCATTAAGCTTACCTTCCTCATTCATCACAAGTCCGACTTCCTCAGAAAATGGATAAGTGACCTCAATATATCCACCGACTGCCTTCTGCAAATCTTCCAGTTCTGTACCAATGGATACTTTCTCTGGATAAGCATTCGGTCTGATTAACAATGCGTCAATCTTTTCCGGTTCGATAGAACGCTCACGCTCCTCAACTGTATCGAATGAGACGCCTGTGAAGTCCTCAGCTCCAAGTACATAATCCTGATGATCCCAAGCATCCGTAACCTTCTGCTCTGCCTCCATCTGCGATTCTGCTTCGACTGTCACTTTTCTTTGGAGTTTTTCTGTGATCATTACATCGTATTCTTTCATGGAAACCTCCTTACTCAAGGCGGAAAACAGAATATTCCAGTGATTCATCATCAGGGAAATCCATTTTTACAGCTTTCAAGTCCAGGTAATATAAGATGTCTCTAATGCTTTCGTAATTAACAGACTCGATATTTCCATACTCATCCATATGCACAATAAACATCGGCCCACACAGATATGACACATCATCTTCTTCCACAACATCATCCTTATCGAACATCACGACCAAATCCTCATCAGCAAAGAGAATTTCATCAAATTCTTTGTTCGGATAATTAAGCCCCAAGACTTCCACTGGCATAGCAACAGGTTCCATATCCGGTTCACACATAAGACCAACCGTGCAATCAGTCTCAAATAAACGATAAAATTCTTCCTGTTCCAGAGTCACCTCAAAACCTAAAGTCATTACCATCTTTTTTCGAAGTTCATAGAATTTCTTATCCAGAATTCTCGCCTTACTATCAACTTCATCCAACTCGTTTCCAATCCTAGCTTTTATCTGTGAGCACTGATCCTTCAGTACCTCATATCTATTTTTGTTATACATTTACAACCTCCTTCTCTAACGCTCCATATCACGCTGGCGTTTTCGTTGCCACTGTTCCAGCAGCTTGATAATCGTGTCCTGCATCTGCTTTGGTGTATATGACTTCGGAAAATACTTACGAATCGTGGCATGATCCAGTGTCACCTTCGTCATATCATCCTTCTTGATCTCATTCATAACCTCAAACATGGAATCAGGTGTGCAGGTACCTTCCTGACTCATTTTCTTGATACGCTGTGCCTGTGATAGTGATGGTGTTGTCACAGCTGAATCCATCGCTTCCAGAAATTCTCTCTGTTCTTGTGACTTCAAGTAGGACAACTCTACTGCGGGATTGAATTTAATCTTTCCCTCATCAACCTGATCTAAGAGTTCTGGAATTAGATTTGTAAGACGGATATATCTATGAACCTGATTTCTGCTATCACCGGCAGGTTCACCAATTACATCTAAGCTTTGTAACTTCATCCCAACTTGGGATGAAGTAATATCCATCTGCTTCCCTTGATGTTTTATAGCATCTAATTTCATCTTGTAGGCAAACGCTCTTTCACTTGGAAGAATTGTTTCACGCTGAATATTTGAATCCACCATGAAAATAATTGCCTGATCATCATCCATTTGCCTTATCTCTACCGGCACAGTCTCCAATCCTGCAAGTTCTGCAGCTCGCAGTCTTCTGTGACCGGATAACACTTCATAACCACCATCCGGGTCTGGTCTTACAATGAGTGGTTCCACAATTCCGATGCTTTTAATACTTTCCACTGTTTGCTCCATCAACTCATCATCCAGTACCTTAAAGGGATGTCCTTCAAAGGGATGCAGCTCTGATAGCTTCAAATCCTTGCGTTCGATATCAACCGCAACGTCTTCGACTGATCCATTTTGCTGGCTTTCTGTAGTCTTTCGTCTTGCCATAGGTTTTCTTCACCTCCTTTCCATGTCGATAGATATCGTTACTTTTGTCCCCAAAAGCGTAGATGCGCTTATGCTTATGCTTTTTCACAGTTCCAATACCTCCTTGACTGTATTTCTTTTTGACTGACTGATCGCTTTTCTACGATCTCCACCACTGATATTTACCGGTGTACACATTTCCAATATTCGACTGTAAATACGAGCGTGAGGAACATCAGCCGGATTCCTCAGTTCCGCAATGGTCAAATTGGTTGTGATAATGAGTGGAAGTCCTGACTTATAGCGTTCATCAATGACCGCATATACCTGTTCCAAGGCATATTCCGTACTTCTCTCAATTCCCAGATCATCGATAATCAGGAGTGGAAAATTAGAAAAGGAAGCAATGTACTGGTATCTCTCCTCCGAATACATCGCTCCCATCTGATTGAGAATCTTAGAAAAATTAGTCATTAGCACTGGTATTCCCTGCTCCAACAAAGCATTGGCAATACAAGCAGCAAGAAATGATTTTCCACTTCCTACTTCTCCCCATAACAAAAGGCCAAGGTTGTCAGCCCTGACCTTCTTCCAATTCTCCACATATCGTTTACCAATCTGGATATCTTTACTGTTATCCGCAATCTCAAAACGCCATTCCAAAAGATGCTTTTCCTGAATACCGGTTGCTTTCAGTCTCTGGATTCTGCGAATACGTTCCTCTTCTTCCAGACGTTTCTTTTCTCGCTCCAATTCTTCTGCACTGCATTTGCAGATACAGCCAACAATGGTTTCCTTACCATTCATGTTGATACGGCATTGCACTGGAGTGTGACATTTCTCACAATAGATTAGACCATCTTCACCCAGGTATTCATTCTCCCTGACTTCTCTCTGGTCATTCATCTTTGCAAAAAGGGCATTCACAAAACTACCTGCTTCCTCAATCATAGGCTTTCATCCTCCTTAAACTCATACATTGAGGGATTATATGACTGCTTCTGTGGTTTCTCTCTTCTTGCCCAGTTACGGATCGTGGCAAGATGATTTCTATAAGATTTACCCGTAGAAGCCATATACTCCGAAAGACGCTCGATACGTTCTTCATAATCATAGGGAAATTCAGATTGCAGCTTGCCAAGCTCTTCCTCTGATAAAAAAACATTCCCATATTGACCATGTTTGTGTCGAACCTCTTTTGTTACTCTGTTATTTGTATATTCTTTACTTTGTAAATCAGTACTTAGTAGTGTCGTACCCACCAACGCAGACTCTTCCTGTACAGAATTCACCAACGTAGAAGTATCCAAAACAGGTTTTTCCATAGTTGGATTTTCCGACTGTGGCTGTTCATAAATTACATATTCCATCGTGCTTAATCTTCCAGATGTAATCTGATGCGCTGACGTGATAAATAACCATTTGCTTCAAGCTCCTTGAGAACTGTCATCACTGCATCGCGTCCTTCTTTACACAGCAATGTCAGACCGCTAATGTTGTAAACCCAATCATCCGGTAAACTCAGGCACATAGCCAATAGCCCTTTTGCTCTTAAGCTTAAATTCGGATCTCTAAGAGG
>JAUNAE010000257.1 GCA_030527765.1 Eubacteriales bacterium | reverse complement strand
CAGAATCCCCATATCCTTCCACCATCCCTCTCCTGCAAAATCCGGATGGGGACGGGCTTCCACACAAAATGCCCTAATATTCGCGTTATAAATCACATTCACCATCTTGCGATAGGTTTTCTCATCTTCTCCATGGATCCACAAAAATGGAAGAATATGTTGTAACTCTCTGCTCATGGGAACCTCCTTACTCCTCTATGACTACACTAATTTCACAGGATTCTCCCTGTTCATCACTGGCCTTCACTACCAGTTTACCGCTATTTCCTGCACGTACGACTGCAAGTGCCTGCCCATAATAGGTTGTGTATGTTCCGCTGGTAAACCGCTCTTCCGTTCGTGGATTCGCACTTCCAAAGCCAAGCAGCTCCCCTCCTGCAACATTAATAGTAAGCTTTCTGTCCGCATTGGATTCTACTATATTTTTCTCGCCGATTGTGACCGGGATATATACCACTTCGCCGATCTTGACACTGCTTTTTTCCGGCAGAATATGGATCTGTGTGTCCTTAGCGGATTTTAGAATCTCCTTTACACTTTTTGCTCCATTCTGATCAATCGAAACTGCTGAAAGCTCGCCAGCCTCATATTTCAATTTATAGCTAGCAACGCAGTTCTTCGTCTTTTTCTGCCCAAGTGATCTTCCGTTTAGAAACAGCTCCACCTTTGGCTGATCAGAATATACTTCCACGACCGTCTGATTGCCTTCGCAACCCTTCCATGACCAGCTTGGGATGGCATTCGTTCCTCGCCAAGCGCCCTTGATTGGTTTCACTCCCGGATGATTCACAGGTCTTACTGCGATCTTTGGCTTATCGAGACGCCCCCATGCAGCCTGTGCCATAAACAGCTCACCGTTTGGATTTCCCAAAATATCCATTGCCCCTGCATCGGCCAAAAGCCATGGAAACGGCTTGTCAAAATTCTTTGCATCCTTGGTATATGCCCATGTTCCAATCCCGGCCTCACCCAGATAATCCCATGCAGTCCACATGAAGTCACCGATCAGATAAGGATACTTCTTTACCATCTGCCAGTTTTTGGCAATGTCCTGCGGAAACGTTTCGCTTCCTATAATGATTCGATCCGGGTGAAGCTTTCCCTCTCCTGCATAACGACCGGAAGCATAGTTATAACCGCAGATGTCCAGTGCATCCAGAGCCGGTGCTGTGGCAAGATCTGCCTTCTTTCCGTTGGCAGCCTTATTCATGCCAGTTCCGATCATCGAAGTAATCAGATTAAACATGGTACTGTTCATGCCACTCATCTTTTCTTCACTTGAGGAATCACGGCCGCTACCATCCTCTTTATAAACCCCTTTTCCCTTGGAAGCATTTTTAATGATCATCAGATTGAAGCCACCAGTAACCGGTCTGGTCGTATCCTCCGCGTGGAAAAAATTCACCAGCTTTTTTGTCAGCTCGATTCCCTTCTCAGATGCCGGCTCAGATACTTCATTTCCAATGGAATACATGATGACGGAGGGATGATTATAATCCTTTGCAACGATCCTTTCGATATCCGACTGATAATTCTCCATAAAATCTGTTGCATAATCATACTTGGTCTTATGATTGTACCACATATCCCAGCCTTCATCCATGACATACATTCCAAGCCGATCACAGGCTTCAAGAAGTGCTCTGCTGGCAGGATTATGTGACATGCGGATAGCATTATAGCCGACTTCTTTTAACATTTTCACTCTGCGATATTCACTTTCATCAAAGGTAGCTGCTCCCAGTATTCCATTGTCGTGATGGATACAGCCTCCGCGCAACAGTGTTTCCTGTCCATTGATCAGTAGTCCCTTTGCGCTGTACTCGATCTTTCGAATGCCAAAGGTTTCTGAAACAGTTTCCTTTTCGCCGGAATCTGTAACCACCGTGACTCTACAGGTATATAGATAAGGACTCTCTTCACTCCAGAGCTTCGCATCCGGTAATGTAATGGTTACATTGTTTCCCTTCGCACTGGCCACTGTTTTTTCTCGATCCAGGATCTCCATTTCCGCCGCTTTTTCAGTTCCGATAAGCTGAACCTGGATCTGTGCCGGTGCACAGGAAATCGTTGTGATCCTGATCTGTTCCGGTTCGATTCCTCCCTTTTCTCCTACGTAAAGCCAGACTGGGCGATAGATTCCGCTTCCTGTATACCATCTGGAATTTGGCTGTTCTTCATTATCAACATAAACCTCTAAACGGTTCAAGGTTCCATAGTTCAATCTGTCATCCAGACCTATAAAGAAAGGAATATAGCCATAAGCGGCACCGCCTATCTCACTGCCGTTCAAGAATACTCTGCTGTTTTTGTATACCCCCTCAAACAGAAGAAGTATATGCTTATTTCCCCATTCAGCTGGTACATCAAATTCCTTCGCATACACATATTTCCCACCTGGAAAATATGCTCCCGCACTTTTACTGGGATTCTCTTTATTTCTAAGCTCCTGCATCATCGCATCATGTGGAAGTGTGCAATTCTGAAATTCATCATCCTGACGTTTATATAACCAGCCGAAATTGAAATCTATTTTTTTCATGGACGTCCCTGCTTCCTTTCACATCTATTTACGTTTTTTTGCCTTTTTCATTTCTTCCTTTGCGGTCAATTCTGCCCTCTTTTTCTGATACTTTGCTTCCTCCACGTCGAAATCAAGACCTTTCTTTGCACATTTAGCCTTTAATTCCTCAACCCGCTTGATTTCCATTTCATTTTCGATCTTCTTCTGCTCTATCGCCGCTGCCTCCTCGGGTGAGATATACACCTCTCCCCTGGCTGCTGCCACCGCCTTATGTCTTTCCAGAATATCAGCAGTGATCTGCGGCATTTTACTCTCAACATCGTAGAAATGCATGATCAGTGAACCAATCAGGTAGCCAAACATTGGTGCCCCTACAAAAGCACAAGTAAAAAACAACTTCATTCCATCCGGCTGAATAATCTCCTGCACCTTAGAGGTAGGTGCAATATATCCAAAGCTTGTAATTCCACATAAGATCAGTGTCTGGGATACACCTGACATCACTGTAATCAAAATACTCTGCGCAGAAGCGGAAAACCCATCTGCTCGAAAGCCATACTTCCATTCCACATGATCTAGCGATTCTGCCAGTTGAGCAGCTATCACGTAAGAAGGAAGCGCACCGATAGACTTGATAAAAAGTCCGACTAATACAATTCCCAAATTTGATCCGCAGAACAGCACGATTGCACTTCCTGCTGCTCCAATAAGAAAACCAATCTGCATCACTCTGCGCTTTCCAAATTTCCTTACCAGCGGCCATAAAACAAAAATTCCAAACCCAAGAGGTGCCTGTCCAATGGCATTTACAAGCACCTGCATACCTGTTCCCTGCTGTACGGATGTTCCAAGCACCCAGTTACAGTAATAAAGCACACTGTTGGTGGAAAGAAAAGTTAATAACTGATAAGTACCAAACAGCAGCATGATTTGAATCCAATATTTATCAGAAAAACAAGCCTTCCACTGTTGTTTGAATGTGATTGTCTGTGCTTCACCATCTGTCATCTTATTTGCATTATCAATAGTAACTCGCTCTTTACTAAAATAGTATTCAATCAAGGTTCCGGGAATTGCCAGCATGGACAGAATTCCCATAATCAAAATCCATCGGCTCTGAGAAGCACTTCCGACACCGATTGCATTGATCATAACCGGAAGGATAAGCGATACCATAAGTCCTGGAATCATGGTAGTTCCCGTACTTGTCAACATAGCCAGCCCATCACGCTGCTTTGTATTTCTAGTAGACAGCGGAACCATCAGTGCATGGCTGATGTTATAAAGGGTGAATGCAAAGGCAAAGAACAGATTATAGCTGACAACGATCCAAACGATTCTGACACCTGTACTCCAATTAGGAATTGCATACAGCAGGACACCGGCAATCGCCATAAAAACACCTGACACCAATATCCAGGGACGTACCTTTCCCTGCACAGTCCGAGTTTTGTCGATCAGGCGCCCCATCATAATATTTGTGAGTGCATCTACGATTTTGGAGAACACTGGCATCATGGTCAAAATAATACCGCTCATGCCCAGTACATCTGTGTAAAACTGCGTCAGATAAGTTCCCGCCACCGCATAATACACCATGTATACCATACAGGGACCCAGGAAATATCCCAGCCACATCTCACTCTTCTGTGTATTAACGGATTCAATTTTGCTGTTAAAAATCTTCTTAGAAAACAACTTCGTCATAAAGTTCATAATTATCATCCTTTCTTCATTAATCTCCCTCATTGCGATTAGCTTGTTTATCTTGCCTATAAAAATAAGCTTCCTGATACTTGTAAAGTACCACGAAGCTTATCGCTCTACCTATCGTTTTATTTACTTATCAACCTTTTATTTTACTCATTGTCATGAATCTGATTCTTTTTGCGATATTCCGATGGCGACATACCATATTGCTTTCTAAATTTCTCTGCCAAATAGCTTTGAGAGTGGAAATGCAGATATTCTGCTATATCTGCAATCGTCGCATCCGAATATTTGAGAAGATTCTCTACAGCCTCAAGTTTGACTTCCATTGCGAAGTCCTGCATTGTCATTCCTGTCTCTTCAGAAAATTTCCGTGATAAATAACTTGGATTTTTAGCAAGCGCTTCTGCGAGTCTTTCCAGTTCAAACTTTTCCTTACGATGTCTGGCTATGTAATTTTTACATTGATTAACCAGATCACTTCCTTGTCTTTCCTTTACCATCTGAACTCGCTTTGAAAATTCAACTGCAACTTGTCTATGAATCTGTAAATACTCCATTGTATTTGAGCATTTGGATATTTTCTGCAAAAATCTCTCACTAAGTTCATATACCTCTTGGGCATTGACTCCACCTCTAATTGCAGCTCTTGATGCCAAACAAGTGGATGTCACTGCCATATATTCATATTGTTTTTGTGAATTTTCTTTCGCAAGTATACCTATTTGTTCAAGCTTCTCTATATTTTGTGGTGTCATTACCTCTTCATCTTCTCTGACTGTGCCTTTCTCGATTCTACTCTGCCAGTTCAGTTCATCCTGATAAGCCATGTGCTGTTTTTCCGGAGTGAATTCCTGAATTTCATAAACATCTGTTTTTGAATCCAAATGGAGATATTCTTCATCCAAACGACTTGCACTTAATATCTCATTTTCATCCACATTCTCGCCAGTGATAATCATATACAAAAGAATCATATTGTTCAAAGCCTCTGCCAAAGGCCATGTTGCTATATTAAAATTGTCATCAGAAATCTTAAACTGATGTAAAAAATCCATTCTTTGTTTGAACGTTACTCCATCTGTACATGCCGGTCCCATAACATATATCTGATTCTCCCGATCTATAAACACCAGAATATAAATTCCACTCGTTTTCACAGACATATAAGGAATTTGAATCTTTTGACACTCTTCTTTAGCTTCTAT
>JAUNAE010000256.1 GCA_030527765.1 Eubacteriales bacterium | reverse complement strand
ATCACTAAAACCAAGAATATAACTTAAAGCGATGCGATAGATGATCTCGGTCGGAGCGAGTCCATAGACCTGCTTTGCAAATATATGCTTTAACCTGACCACTTCATCTGGATACAACATCTTCATGCGTTCGCTCTGGAACAACCGTTTTACAATCTCAGCAATATACAATCCAGATTTCATGTACATGTCGATAAAGGTCTTGTCATCTCGGTCGAAGCATCCCGGATTTTCTTTCTCCAACATTTCCACCATATTTTTCACGATCTTTTTCGGCGTAAAAATCTGGTTCGTCTTCTGCGGAGGAATATAGTCAAAAATATCCTCTGTACTTGCCTCATCAAAATAGTTTGCAAGTTCTTTCTTTTTGCGAAGGAATTCTCGTACTGAGTCATCAAACACTACCGGTTCAAACAGATGTCCTGCATAATGCTTTTTTTCTCCCGTTACTTGATCAATATAATCCCCTCCCTCTCGAAGCATCTTAAACTGATCCAACGTGATACTAGTCACTTCCTGGAAAACAACATCCGGAATGATCTGGTCAAACGTCGCAAGTGTTACTTCATCAGAGCCATAGGCCATCAAGAAGGACGGGATTGTACGAGCAAACCCTCGCAGATATGCCCTGACATCATCCTCAATGGCATCTTTTGCTTTCTCACGCTTACTTGTTTCCACGGTCTCTACAATATCACGGCTGGAATCTTGTATGACCTGTTCCACGACATCCTTCATTCTATCCGTAAAATCGGACGTTATCTGTTTCTGTTTTTCTGCAAATTCTTCTCGGATCTGTTTTTCCTCATGTGAAGTCTTTGCTTCGTGAATAGCCTCCTGTAAATCATGTTCCAACACTTTGCGCTGAATATCATATTCCCCGTACTCACGCTCAATCTTTTTATCCGTTTCCTTCTTGATCCGACCTTCCAGACGTTTCTGTTCTGATTTAGAAAGGTCTTTTCCATATTCCTTACGTGCTGTTTCTAATAATGGACTAACAGCATCTCGCTGAAACGCCTTCTTCAAGATTTCCACTTGATCGAAGACATCTTTTTTCTCGTTCTCTTCCTTCAGCTGCTCTACAGTATCCATAAGTGACGACTGCACATCATAGATCTTATCGCCGAAGATATCCTGTGTTACTCCAATGACCAGTTCATCTGACACCTCTACATCACCATCGTCATTTAAAGATAAATCGTCAGACGTATCGCTTGTGATATTCAGCTCACCTTCTTCGGCAGGTGTAAACTGTTTGATGATATCAATAACTTCTGGCGGTGCAGCAAAAATACCAGAAATATTCTGGAACAGGAAGTTACTCATAAAGCCACGGCGGACGACTTCCTGTGAACGGATTTTCCGTGGAATAGACAAAACCTTCTCTGCATCCAGCTCAATCATCTCACCGTCCATATCCTCGCCGATAACAGGAAAGAAGTTCAACAGTTCTCGTACATGCTGTTTTCTCTGATCCATGTCCCCCTTGCCACTTGCAGTATCCTCGGACAAATCATTGGCAAACTGCTCGAATATTGTCAGTGTACGCGCCGGATCAAAGTCAAACACATATGCATTCTTCTTACGGAAGTAGCCGCCGTCCTTACGGAACAGGCAAGGATTCTGTGCCCGGAAAGCAGACTGCATATAAAGGGCCGGAGATTTCATGTTGCTAAGCATCAGCACTGCCGTCCACTCAGGAATCGTAATGCCAGTCGTTAACTGGCCGACAGACAGGGTGATGGTCTTATCGTACTTCTTGATCGCTTTAACTACCTTGTCATATGATTTCTCAGACTCATCATCGTCATCCAGTTTGCCGTCACCTGCAGCCAGAACGACTTCATACTGCCCGAATACAGGATGCTCCTTGAGTTTCTTTGCTAAAGCTCTGGCACTGTCTACACGATCAAGTATCCAGAAGGTATGCTTCAGTTCATCCCGCAGCTCCTCGGTAGAGAAGGGAAATTTCTGCTGCGTGGTCATTGCCGTAAGAAAGCGATCGACTGCATCATTATGTTTAAAATGCCCGGTCTCGGTTGTTGCAAAGAACTCATTCAGATCGAATGCATATTCTTCTGTATTTTCATCAAGCTCAATTCCTTTAGACAAGTAGTCACGGATGATTTCGGACATCTGGTAAGTGAACATATTCAGTTTTGGAAGATTCGCATAAGGATTTTCCTGACCTTCCGTTGCGACATAGTCGCGTTTTGCACGCTGTTCATCTGCATAAGTCCAGTTGTAGATGGCTTTTTCCGGGAATTTATCATTTGCCAGTGCCTTGAACGGAGTTCCAGACAGATGCAGTGTATACTTACGTTTAATTCGGTTAAAAGCTTTATCAGTTTTGTATGTGTCTACGCCTTCGTGTGCCTCATCAATAACAAGAATGTCCCAATTCCATTCCTGTACCTCACGAAGCTTATCAAACTCTCCGCCAAAATAAACGGATCCTTTTAAATCCTGTAAACTCACGAATTCAATACAATTACGTGCTTCATCATCTTTTGACCGCAGGGCAACTCGCTTGTAATCTTCTCTTGACATCACTAGCGGTTTATCTTTAATCCCTTCGTTGTTCGAAACAAAATAATATCCAGATTCAACTCCAAGGAATCTCTCATAATCTGAATACCAGGAGTTCGCAATTGCTGGACGATTCGTGACAATCAATACCCGTTCCGCTTCCAACTGCTTACAGAGATCATAAACGGAAAGAGTTTTACCAAATCTCGGTTTTGCATTCCATAAAAATTCGCCTCCGTCATGGTCCATAAAGTACAGATATGTCTGAGTGACCGCATCTTCCTGCTCATCTCGCAAGATATAAGGAATCACTGCAGATTTCGAAGAATTAGCAATCGCCCCACGATTCTCTCTAAATTCATAGAACATTCCCTTTGACAATTTACCATCTATATGGAACCATTCGTTATCTTTGCCTGGCTGCTGTTCAACACCGCACTTACGCAGATATGTATGAAAATCATGGTCGGAAAATACTTCTCCTGATCCATCTTCATATGTAGCATTTCCCTGCCACTCTTTCTTCCATTCAACGTCCGCCGTATGCATCTGCTGGCCAAGACGCTTGTCTACAGCCTGCTCCGTATAACCGATTTTCGTCCATCCATCATGCCTACGGATTTCCGGAGTGGAATAACAATAAATCGTTGGAACAATCTGTTTGGCAGTTTTTACTGATATAGTCTGTGCCATTATTCCATCTCCTTCACATGAGTCTCGATGAAGTTTATTTCCTCATCGGATAATCCGTATTTTTTGTATAACTGAAGATCGATATTGTGAATCGATGTGGACCAGTCAATATCGGAAGCAACTGTGAAATCCTGAAGAGGGACATATTTCCATTTTTTTGGTGTCAAATCTTGAGTGACCTTTAACACCCCCAATAAAGCTCTGGAAAATTTTGTTCTAATGTATTTTTTGCAATTTAAGGCCTGAATTTCGCTTTTAAAGTTTCCAATACTTGAAAATGTTACCGTTGCTCCATCAGAAGGATATCCTAATATGCCATCCGTTAAAGCTTCCCCAAACAATCCTGTCCCAGACGCTTTTGAAATAAAAACCTTGTAACTATCTAAATTAATTACATTCTTTACATAGTTTCTTTTGATATATCTGTAACACCGCTGATTGTTAGAACGTCCAAGTATTCTTATATAATTGCCATCATTGCATTCTTCAACATATATCTCTGGATATGTATCAAAAGTATTTGACTGCAAATCAAACTCGTGTCCCTTACTACTTCTTCCTACAAGCGTTGGATTTTCATCATACATCGTAGAAGTATAATGGTAGGCAAAACTTGTCACTATAATTTCATCCAACCCGACAAAACCATTCGTTTTTATTACTTTACGTAAAATTCCATTCATGCTTGGATAAACGGAAAAAATGCCCATAGCGCCAAAGTTTTGTGTCATGTCATGATAAGATACAACAACTCCACCTTTGATATCCGTATTTGGGAAAATTGCCTTACTATCTTTTTCAAAATGCAATATTTTTAAATGTTCGTCATTTAACATCTTCTGATTCCATTTATGCGGAGTGTATCCCGCATCAAATAAAAATCTTGCTGGTGTAATTAGTTCTACTTTTTCGGCAATTTTATATGCTTCGTCCATAAAACTATTATAGATAGGAGTGGCAGTATTGCTATGGCCTTGTCTTACCTCCTGGAAGGGTACATTACCGATCAGGTAATCAAACTTCATTTTCCTTCTCCTTTTCTAATAGACACTCTACATTTAATTGTTGTCCATCTAACGTTTTTATCATCGCCAATTCATCTTTAGTCAATTCATCAAGAAAGATACACCACTCATCTGGGTGCCCGCCGACAAATTTCATTTTTGGAAGATTTCGTTGTCTAGCGTTTACTATGTACAGACCTGGTCGGAATCTCCCATCTGAAGAAAATTTTGTCATATATAATTCTTCACTATCGTATAAAACAAATTGATCCTTTATCTTATTGTCGTTGCTCATAATTACTTATCTTTCCTTATCTCATTGTAAAGCACAGACTCTTTTGATCTCCAGTCAAAGATCTTGCACGGCAATGCTTTGTTTTCTTCTGTTTCTCCGAACAACTCAAAAATTGTCATCTGATGATACTCTTCATACGGGACTCCTAACGGCGTCACTCCTTTTAATCCGTCCATCTGCCACAGATTCCAACTGATAATCTTAGCTGCTTCACGCAGCGTTTCAGGATCAGGTTCTGACTGCACAAATGACCGATAATAATCAATAAATGAGAAAAGCACGTTCATACGTGCAATTATTAGACTGTCTCCCTGATACTCATATCCATAGCAGCTCTGTAATGCACGAAATGCCCATTTAAGCCACTCTGTCTTGTCTTCCGCATTCTCATTTACTACCCGCATTTTACGATCAAAAAGGCCTATTCTACGAAGGAGCGGCAAGATCATTTCACCGGTCGAAGCATCGTATCTGGATACCAAGTAAGGGGCCTCTCCGCAAGTGATCTCAAGTCGTCTTGAGTCTACGTACTTTTTCCATCCATTTGTACTATGAAACTCTATTTTCCCTTCTGTAGGAATCCATTCGTTTGTGTCTGTACCTGAAATATTAAAGACACCAGAATGTCCGAACCAATCGTCATCTAAATAGTTGTTCATCTGATTGCAAAGCCATGCAGGCGTGAATACTTCTGCTTTTGACCTAGTACGTGCCTGCTGCTCCTCCAACGACTTTAAGATGCGCGGCCTTACAATTTCATTACCGCACAAGTGTTCAGGTCGAATTTGGTATCTATCTGAATATTCCTCGCCATATTCTCCGTACTGGTCTGTTGCCCAGATTATATTTTTCTTTGTCGTCCGATCAAGTAAAATCACATCTGCTACTTCAGAAAAGAACGGCGAATCGAAATCAACCAACGCTTCCGCTGTTGTTATTGTCATAGTCTTCCACCTGTTAAATATCACCTACTTGTTTCTACTATGATTGTATAT
>JAUNAE010000255.1 GCA_030527765.1 Eubacteriales bacterium | reverse complement strand
GGCTGAGATCGATCTGGGTATCGCATCTATGCCTATCGTTGATTCCACCGGTCAGGCTCTGGCACCTTATTCCGGTGTCCAGGGTATCCATGTTCTGAACTTTGCAGCTGAACAGAAGACAGATGCCGTGAAGAAACTCCTTGCGGTATTGACTGACCCCACCATCGGCATCGATCTGGCCCTTGCCAGTGGCTGCGCACCAGCAAATGCTCTGTGCTATGACGATGAGCGGGTAGCAAATGATGAACTAGTCCAGTCCATGCGTACCACGGCGGAAATTGCTGTGCCTATGCCCAATATTCCTGAAATGGATGTCATGTGGACGGTTGTTGGCAACCTGCTGACCGACGTGAACCTGTCCGGTAAAGACATTAACGAGAGCTTCGATGCTGCACTGAAGCAGGCAAATCAGCTGATCGATGCCATGAAGTAAAACTGGAGGCTTCGCCTATGAAAAACCGCAAAAAAGATACTCTAATTTCATATGCGTGGTCCAGCCCGTCCTTGATCCTCATCGCCCTGATGGTGGTATTTCCGATCCTCTACACCGGTTACATATCTCTGACCAACATGAATGTGTACCACTGGTTCGATTTTACCATCATCGGTATGGAGAATTACATCCGGGCGCTGTTTGTCTTTGATTCCGGTTTCCTGTCTGCACTGTTTGCAACGATTCTTTGGACAGCGGTCAATATGGTGTTGCAGCTTGTGATCGCATTTGTTCTGGTAAGCCTGCTGAATATCCAGAAGTTAAAACTGCGCAAGCTATATAAGACACTTCTGATGTTCCCCTGGGCGATGCCCGGTTATGTGTCCATCCTGCTGTGGAAGACCGGCATGTTCAATACCCAGTTTGGTCTTCTGAATCAGTGGATGGAAAAGCTGGGACAGGAAACAGTCCGGTGGCTGAGTAACGATGTGTCTGCCTTTATTTGCTGTACTGTCGTGAATCTCTGGCTGGCACTGCCTTTTATGATTATGATCATGGATGGTGCTATGCAGTCCATCGACCGCAGCTACTTTGAAAGTGCCATTCTGGACGGTGCCACATGGTTGGACCGTACCCGGTATATCACGATCCCTGCCATCACACCCATCATTTCTCCTGCGGTTATCATTACAGTCTTTACGACCTTCAAGCAGTTCGATGTGGTGTATCTGCTGACCCAGCAGGCAGGTGCCAAAACCGGTTCCGGATTCCATACCATCCTGACCTACGCATACGAAAACGCATTTATCACTAATAACTACGGTTATTCTTCTGCCATTTCTATTATCATTTTCATTCTGCTGCTTGTGTTCTCTGCCAAGTATCAGATGAAGGAGGAGGGTGACAGATGACGAAAAAACAGATCCGAGAGGGTATCGGCTTAACTGCACTGAATATCTTCTTCATTGTGCTTTGCTTCGTTACCCTTATTCCCATCCTCTATGCGGTCAGCGTTTCCTTAAGCGGACAGAATAGCCTGCTCAGCTCCGATTTTTCCTTTATCCCCAAGGACTTTACCTTGGATAACTACAAAGAGGTCATCTTCGGAGAGGATATCCTGACCTGGTTCAAGAACACAGTATTTCTTGCCATAGTTACTGTATCTTTGTCCCTGCTGATTGCAGTACCTGCGGCCTACTGCTTCTCCCGCAGAAGATTCCCGGGCCGGAAAACCATCCTGAAATGTCTTGTCCTGCTTAACTCCTTCCCGGCGATCCTTTCCATGTTCGCCATCTACCGTCTGCTGCGGCCCATGGGACTTGTCAATCACCGGGTTGGTCTGATCCTTGTCTACACCGGCACCATGGCAGTGTTTAGCCTTTGGAATACCAAGGGATACTTTGATACGATTCCGACCGAAATTGAGGAAGCTGCCAAGATCGACGGAGCCAGCGACATTCAGGTAGTCATGAAGATCGTGTTGCCGCTTGCAAAACCCAGCATCATCACCACCGCATTGCAGGTGCTGATCTATGTCTGGAACGAGTACATCTATGCAACGACTTTCATGACCGGCGAAAGCAAGTATACTCTTGCCGCAGGACTTAATTCCCTGCAGGCTACGGAAATGACCGGCAGTTGGCCTGTATTTGCCGCAGCTTCCATCACGGTATCCATCCCGGTGCTGATTATCTTCTTCAAGTGCCAGAAGTATATGACTTCCGGCCTGACTGCGGGAGGTGTGAAAGGATGAGACTGGACGGAGTTCTCCACATTCCCATGTCCGAATACTGCCACGGCCTGGACGAGAACCACATCGTCTACCGGATGCGGTCTTCCAGGGGTGATCTAAAGCGTGTGACCCTTTACTACGGCGACACCGCCTGCCGGGTGACACCCATTATCTTCACTCCTGCTCCCATGGAGAGGGTTGCCAGTGACCTGCTGCATGACTACTGGCAGGTAATTGTGAACAGCCCCTACAACCGGGTCTATTACTACTTTGAACTGGACGATGGAACAGAAACCAAGCTGTATTATGGTGATGTGTTCACTGATCATCTGGTCGATGACCGCTCCCAGTATTTCAAACTGCCCTTCAACCACCGGGCAGACATTGCGAAGGTTCCTGACTGGGTTCATGATGCAGTGGTCTACAACATCTTCCCGGACAGCTTTGCAACCTCTCATAAACATATTTCTCTGGAATCTGCCCAGATGGATTACCATGGCCAGACCGTTAAAGGCAAGCTGGGCGGTACGCTTCGGGGTGTTGCAGAAAATGTGGATTACCTGAAAGACCTCGGCATCAACTGTGTGTATGTCAATCCCATTTTCGCAGCAGGGGAGTACCACAAATACGATCTGCTGGACTATTTCCACATCGATCCTGTTTTCGGCGGTGATGAAGCCTTCCGGGAGATGGTGGCCACCCTTCACGCAAACGGAATCCGTATTATCATCGACGGTGTATTCAACCACTGCGGCTGGTATTTCTTTGCCTTTGATGATGTGGTGCGCAACCAGGAAAAGTCAAAATACTGTGACTGGTTCTATCATCTGGAATTCCCTGTAGAACGCCCTGAAAATCCGGAAATCTATCCCACATATGCCTGCTTTGCCTACGAACGGATGATGCCGAAACTGGATACCGCCAATCCCGAAGTACGTGACTATTTCTGCAAGGTAGGACGTTATTGGGTCGAAGAATTTGGCATTGACGGCTGGCGCCTGGATGTTGCCAGCGAGGTGGACAACGGCTTCTGGAGGGCCTTCAGAAAGGCTGTCAAAGAAGTGAACCAGGATGCTTTGCTGATTGGAGAGGTCTGGGAGAGTGCCAACCACTGGCTCCAAGGAGATATGTTTGACTCTGCCATGAACTACGATTTCCGGAAACATTGCAACCTGTTTTTTGCAGAGCAGTCCATTGATGCTGCAGACTTTGCGGGGCGAATCACCAATATGCTGATGCGCTACCGGGTGCAGACGGTTCCGGCGCAGCTCAATCTCCTGGACAGCCACGATGTGAGCCGCTTCCTTTCCCTGTGCAACGGCGATACCACTAAGTACAAACTATCCATTCTTTTTATGATGACCTTTGTGGGTATGCCCACGGTGTTCTATGGCGATGAGCTGGGCATCCAAGGCATTCTGGAAGAGGAATACCGGCATCCCATGCCATGGAATGGTGGAGATACAGATCTTCGTGCGTTCTTCAGGAAAGCCATCGCTATGCGTCATGAATTTTCAGCCCTGCGCCGTGGTGATTTACGAATGGTATCTGCCGAAGCCGGAAGTGGTCTTCTTGTTTATACAAGGAAACTGGAGAATGAGGTAATTACCGTATGCATCAACCACGGGAAGAACAGCGCCGAACTTTCTGAGATCAAAGGAACATTGTACTGGGCTAATGGCCTAAATGATGGAACTTTGGAAGCCAGCGGCTTTGCAGTTTTTTCCTCCTGCGAAGCATAAACTTTTCCCCCTCTACTTCCATAGAGGGGGAAACTATGCTATATTACCCATAGATAAGGGGTGAAAACTATGAAGGTCACCATTCGAAAGGTAGCTGAGGTCGCGGGCGTGTCCGTATCCACGGTTTCCAAAGTCATCAACGGCCATTACAGCATTTCCGAAAAGACAGCAGAGCATGTGCGTAAGGTCATGGAGGAACTGAACTACTATCCCAATGCCAGCGCTCAAAGTTTTGCCACAGGTGATACAAAAACGATCGTTCTTCTAGCGGGGATGTCTCCCAACACTGCATTTCAGAATCCCCATATGTTCGAAATTGTTGCCGGATTGGAAGAGTCTCTGAGAAAAAGGGGATACCGTTTGGTGCTTCATGGCACCGACAGCACCTCTGCGTGTGCCCTTGCAAAGGAAATCATCTCCCGGAAAAGTGCAGACGGTATTGCCGTTCATGTGGGAATTATGTCCCACCCACTAGCCGCATTACTGACACAGCTTCAGTTCCCGCACATTATTTTGGGCATGCCGGACTTTGATAGTCAGGTCTGTTGGATTGACAATAACAACACCTATTCCGGCACAGTAGCTGCGTCCTATTTGTTGTCCAGAGGCTATCGAAATATTGCCTTCATTGGTGGTAAGTCCTATGACCTTGGATCTACCCATCGGTTGAACGGTGTGAAGCAAGGACTATCTGGCCGCGGAATCCAGTTGGAAGATAAAAACATCTGGTTGGGCGATTCTACCCGGGCAGAAGGTTATCGTATGACGAAGAATCTGCTTAATCAGAAACCCCTCCCTGATGCTGTTATTTGCGCAAACAACTATATTGCCCTTGGCTGTGTTGATGCAATCCGTGACATGGGGATGATAATTCCGCAGGATATTGGTGTCATGGCTTTTGATGATTATCCCTTTTCTCAGATCATCGAACCGCAACTGACTGTGGTCGACATCAATGTGCGGGATATGGGTGCCCAAGCAGCAAAGTCTCTGT
Organism: Eubacteriales bacterium; assembly: GCA_030527765.1. The sequence continues at coordinate 623 of JAUNAE010000255.1, read as the reverse complement.
TGGACATCATCCGTCACCCTAACATGCAGATTCAAACATACGTTACAACTTCTAATGTAATTGCGCGTCAATCTACAAAATGACCACAAAAACACCATTCGTTGTAATCATTGGTATGGCGAAAAAATATTGATAAATTTTCACAAACATTGGAACAATTTGGTCTTTCCCAAGCCATATATAGTAGAGGGGTATTCTACTATCGAAAATAGGAGGTGAAGCAATGGCAAAATCCCCGCAAGGATTCATCGTGGTGCTGCCCGGTGAGATCATCGAAATTGCCCAGGATGATGATATTTCCTGGCTGACACTTTTCTATGCTCTGCCCAAAGAGCTGGCAGAGAAATATCCGGATGCACTGAAAATCCCACGCAGTCCTTACGAAGTTCTGTATGAGGGAAGCTACGGTGCCGTCGCAAAAAGCGATATGCTGAAAATGCTGGTCTGGGACTGCTATTCCTGGGCAGCTTGGCAGTTCTTCAAGGTAAAGGATCGCAAAGAAAATTACCGGGAGATTCCCGGAAGCCGCCCCCATTATGCAGGGTTCTTTCCGCTTTGGCGGCTGTCCTATGCCATCATTCCTTACATACGGATGAAGTTTGAGAAATGCGGCCTGGGTTTCC
>JAUNAE010000254.1 GCA_030527765.1 Eubacteriales bacterium | reverse complement strand
AAAGGATGGCGTCGTGAATCTTTTCTGCACCATACAGGTCATAGTATTCCTGTATCTGCATACCAACGCTTTCCAGCATCTTCTCCAGTTCTGCTGCCGTAGGCGTATCGGCAAGAATGTCCCGGATGGCAGCTTCGTTTTCGCGGTAAACAGCCACCATGTCCCGGTTATACAGGTCAACCTTATCCTGCAGATCGATGCATCCCTGGGCTACAGAACCGTAAATTCGCTTCATTTCAGCCTCATATACCTGACGTGTGGGGCGGTACTGCGGTCTATCCCAGGATTCTTTCCGCAGTTTTTCTCTAAGCTGGGTGGTGATCACCGCAGAATACGCCACATCAATGCCATGGGGCAGGTATTCCTGTCCATGAACAATACCTGTGATCTCAAAGAAATGAGACATATGATGCTCACTGCCGGAGGCGGGCCGGGAATTACCTACCCATGCCATGCAGATACCGACGCCAACAATCGCTTCCATAAGTGTCTGAACGGCCGCTTCCTCCCGCCGAACCAGTGCGGGTCCCAAATCTTTGGTTTTCTGCAGCATATCGTAGGTCTGATCATAGACATACTGGCAGAAGTATTCCTCCAGCACCACCGCTGCCAGTTTCCAGTCATTCAGACAGGAGAATTTGCCCAGAATATCACCATAGCCGGAACGAATCATTTCCATGGGAGCGTTTTTCAGAATATCCACGTCACCGATGATTGCTTCCGGGACATGTGCCGAAAGGGTAACCTTCATGCCGTCAAGGATCATCGCAGCACCAACGGAGGCATATCCATCCATAGACGGAGCTGTAGCAATAATCTGATAGGGCAGCTTATGCTGGAAGCTAACACACTTGCACAAGTCTTGGATAACGCCGGAGCCAATGCCCAAAATCAGATCCGTCTGTTCAGTAATATGGCTCTCCATCTCGGAAATGCCATCCTCATCCGGGATCAGCAAGCCTTCACGGTGGTAAAATAAGACAGATGCAACCTTTCTTGTCAGCATATCTCTGACTTTCTCACCACAAGTTGCATAGGTGTTTTCATCTGCAACCAGCAAAATGTGCTGATATGCAGATGTAAACTCATGAACAGAATCCAGAGCATTTTTTCCGATATCAATGTACTTAATCGGGCAAGTGTGCGTCCTCCCACACCCGCACGGCTTATCTGTCAGCATTTCAGTAAAGTTCGTTTGTGTTCTCCTTGTTTTTCAACTGTTCTTTAATGCTCCTGCAGCAAAACTTCAAGAATTTCACCAGCATTTTCCAAAACAAGATGGGGCTTATCCTGGGATTTGTTAAGGGTTTCATAGTCAGTTTCTCCACTCATAACCAAAATACCTGTGATACCGGCATTGATGCCGGACTTCACATCGGTGTAGATCCGATCCCCCACCACGGCGGATTCTTCTCTGGAAAAACCCCACAGCCAGGATGGGCATCAGAGGAGAGGGCTTGCCGATGACCACGGGCCGCTTCTTGGTGGCGTTATAGATCATGTCGCAGACACTACTGCAGTCCGGCACGCTGCCAAACTCCGTGGGGTAGACATAGTCGGGGTTCGTTGCGATGTAGGGCAGGTCCCCACGGGTCAGCAGCATGAAGCTGACATCGTGGAGCTTCTGGAAGGTCAGCTCGGTATCAAAACCCATGACGATTACTTCCGTTTCGTTCACATCTTCGGTAACAGTGAAGCCTTCCATTTCCAACTCTTTTTTCAGAGACTTGGTGCCGCAGACGTACAGCTTCTTGCCGGGGAGGTTCTCCTTCAGGTAATAGGCTGTGGCCTGAGAGGAGGTAATGAAATCATCTCTTGTGGAGGGGATTCCCAGCTTTGCCAGCTTCTTGATGTAATCCTCCACGCTCTTGGAGGAATTGTTGGTCATGAACAGGTACTTCCGGCCGGTTTCTTTCAAGGTGCCGAGAAGTTCAATGGTGAATGGATACAGATGATCTCCAAATATAAAGTTCCATCCATATCGAATAGATACAGTTTTTTTGCTCTCAACAATTCTTTGGTTTCCATCAATGAATCTCCTTGGCATCAAAGATGCTCCAACTCTTTTATGTAATCATCCATATCCACGATAGTGTTTTCAAAACGAGATTTCTCTGCTGCAAATACAAGCAAATGATTTTGTGCTGAAATCCCAATATCGGAAATAGCCTTGCCTGTGTAAGTTCCGGTCAAGTAGTCATACAGAGAGTGTACAATCCCTCTATCGCCACCACCGTGGCCGCCTTTAATACCATCCATTCCATCCATGGGAATCTGTTTGGTTTCTTTAGTTGCAAAATCATACACGCTGATGGAGGAAGATTTGGTTATAGATCCACGCAGTTCACCTTTTGTACCCATGATGTGAATATGCCGACCACCAGCATTAAAAGCACACATGGTAAAGGTCACAGTAATATCATCCTCAAAAATCATGTTAACCGTCTGGTGATCCACAACGTTATTATCACACTTAAATACACATTTTCCGTACTGAGTCGTTCTTAGTGCTTCTTCCACCAGTTCATCCGTAGGGGTGGGAGATTTGGTCGAGGTAGAGCGGAACCAATAATTATCTTTGTCGTCCAGATAAATCTTTACCGCATTATACGGACAGGTTTCTGCAACCGGACAACCATCAATACACCGTTCCGGGGAACCTTCTGGGGCGTTTTCCTGCTTAAAAAAACGCAGAGAGCCAAAGGACTGGATCTTTTTGCATTTCTTACCAATCAGCCACTGAAGGATGTCCATGTCATGGCAAGACTTCTGCAACAACATACAGGAGGATCGGTCTGAATTGCCCCAGTTTCCACGCACAAAGCTGTGACTTTGGTGTACATTTCCAACGCATTCTTCATGATTGATGGAAATAATCTCGCCCAGCAAACCATCGTCAATAATACCCTTAATGGTCTTGAAGAAATGCGTATACCGCAACACATGGCATACGATAATCTTCACGCCCTCCTCGCGTGCGTAGTTGGCCATTTTCAAGCATTCTTTGGGTACTGGCGAAACCGGCTTTTCAAGCAAAATATCGTATTTCAGAGAGATTGCCTTCATAACCGGTTCAAAGTGTTGTTGATCCATGGTACATATTGCAGCAACATCTGCAATTTTTCCTAATGCAAACAGTTCGCTGTAGTCCGAAAAGCAGCGCTCATCGGGGATGCCATGTTTCTTGGCGATATCCTTTCTGCGGCTTTCTACGGGTTCTGCAACAGCTACTACCTGAAATTTATCGGGTGCCTGGTGCATAATGTCTGCATAGGCTTCGCCTCTATTTCCTGCACCGACTAACACAACTTTCAACACTTTCAAAGCATATTCCTCCACTAAAAACTCAGCAATAGATTTATTGCCTTTTTCTAAACCAAGGCAATGTTTCTATTGTGACAGGCAGATCCAGAGTTCTCCCGCCTACATACTCATTCCCATCAAAGCCCAGCCATGTTCCTTCCGGCAAGGGAATCTTTTTAACGAGCTGTCCTTGTGCAAGCACAGGTGCACCCAGGTATTCATCTCCCAGCATGAACACATCATTTACCTTTTCATACCCACAGTGGGGGTAATTGTACTCCAAATACCGCATGATCGGTTCGCCGGTTTCATAGGCTGCTGCCACAAGATCACGGATGATCTCAGAAAAATCACAATGCAGATCATGGGCCTGTTTCACATAGGATAGGTGTGCGGTGTCCAGAGCTTCCCATGGTGCCCAAGAGAACTGCATCATGGGGAACAGAGCGGATGCCTGTGCCATTCGGACAAATAATTCCTGATCCGCAGGAATATTGAACTCACGGTATATCCATTCTCCACCGCCGACCATATCCGGGCATACAAAAGGATGTCCAATAATGCCTTGTGCCAGGGCGTTGGGGACGAAGGTATTCAGACCCTCGTGATCCCATGTATGCTCTCTGTCCCGGATTCGCTGGATAACTCGCTTTCCGCCGCCTTTGTAGGTGTCCTTAAACTCGTGGAATTTATACTTTGTTCCAAAGTCATTCCATGCGGCGTTTCTTTCATGGGGCGTATAGTCCCTGTTCACCTGGCCTTTTGATGCAATACTGGAATCGGTATAGCAGTCCACAGTACCACCATCGAACTTAAATCCGTCGATGCCATATTCCTCCATCAAGGAAATGAGTTTACTGTCCAGAAGGTTTCGGTCACATTCCTTGGTCATGTCAAAGACTGCGCTGCGGCCATTCCACCACTTTGTTATTGCAACATCGCCCGATTCCGAACGCAGGAAGTAATTCTCCAGCTTTTCGGTGTTCGCACGCGGATCGGTATGCTTAACAAAGAACTTTCCATCCGGTCTGACGAACGGAACCACCCATAGCATGACTTTGAATCCCATGGAATGGAGCTGCTCTACCATCGCTTTGGGATCGGGGAATTTCAGCAAATCGAACTTCCAAATGCCATAATCAATGTGCCAGCCCTCATCGATCATCAAGATACCGGGTTTGAAGCCATTGGCAACAATATCCCTTGCGTATTGAAGAACACCTTCTTGATTCTGGTCATACACCAGGTGCATCCAGGTATTATACTGAGGCACATTAAAGAATGTTTCCTCAAGATACTCCCCGGAGGGAGGGAAATACTTACGCATGGCACCTTTGTAAGCATCTGCCAGGCAATCGCCAAAACATTCAACGGTTACTTCTTCGCCTTCGATCTCAAACATTCCGTCCGCAATCTTGACACGGAAAGGACTTTCAGACCAAATACACCGTCCTGTACTGGACAAAAACAGCGGCATCGTTTGGTTTGGGGTGTTGACCTGGAAATCATGTTCCAGGTTTGTGTCCTGATCAAAGGGCATACTGCATCCATCTACGGTTGTACCACCCCACCAGTATTCCCGCTCCTGAATTTGAATTTGGTACAGCATCGGACATTACTCCTTTCCGGAATTATCCGTGGGCAGGTGGATCGAAAAGTCATAGAAGCGGTTGATGTCCTCGCCGGCAGTAAAACCAACGTGCATCTGGGCGGGCAGGTCATCAATTCTGAGGAAATACTTTTTGTCATTCAGGGCAATTTCAAAACCAGTCTCCAGAATGGTTGTCCGCAATTCATACTTGGTATTGACGTCCACAGGGAAGGCTGCAAAGAACAGCTTTACCCATTTCACCTTGTCACCAACCATGTAATGCTTCCAAACATTGATGCCTTCTTCAAACAGAACGACTTCATAGCAGCCGCCGTACCAAAGATTGCCTGCTTCATCTTCCTTGACATCGTCAACCAGCAACAGCATGGGAGCGCCAAACTTCTCAAAAGAACAGGTAGTGGCAATCTCGGTCTTGTAGGAGTAGGTTTCTTTGGTCAACAGACTTGTGTAATCAAATCCATCTCTCATTTGGGGATTTCTGCCATTGCGGATGCAGTCCTGCTCCTGAATCAGTTTGGGAGTATAGGGGAAACGAACCGTGTAGCCATGAAACAATTTGTTTTCCCAATTACCATGTGTAAGTGGAATCTTCATAAGAATACCTCTGTTTCTTAATTTATTCAGAGTGTAACAAAAACC
>JAUNAE010000253.1 GCA_030527765.1 Eubacteriales bacterium | reverse complement strand
TCTTCTCCGATATTTGCTTCTGCTAAAGTCATATCTCACACCCCTTTCCAGAATATAAAAACCAACACCATGTGCTGGTTAGTTAATCTATACTAATTTCAAGGTTAGTGTATATTAATCCACCACTTCTGTCAATATATTTTTTGAAAATCACCCGCATATTTAAAATTTTGTTAAATTTATAAAAAATTAATGACAAAACCACTTTTCTCAGTACAAACTTTAGACAAAAAATGGTATAGTATAGGAAGGTAGATATAATTATAGAAAACACTTATAATTATAATAAGAAATAAAGAATTGCAAAATGGAGATTATATAAGGTATGGGTTATATTAGACATCGTTCTGACGAATCAATTGAAGACTATCTGGAAACGATCCTTATGCTTCAGAAAAGCAACGGATACGTTCGCTCAATCGATATCGCCAATGAATTAAATTACACAAAAGCAAGCGTCAGTGTTGCTATGAAAAGCCTTCGTGAAAAGGAATACATCACAATGGCTGATAACGGACACATCTCACTGACAGACACAGGACTGCAGCGTGCTCAAAGCGTGTTGGAACGCCACCTGCTTCTGGAAAACTGGCTGCTCAAAATTGGTGTCAGCAAAGATTCTGCATTTGAAGATGCCTGCAAAATCGAACACGATTTAAGCGAGGAAACTTTTGCTGCAATCAAAGCATTTTTGAACAAAAACGGAATAGAGTAATTTTGCTTATTTCACTATAATTGTAAACCCTTAATTAATTTTGGTTGACATTCTTCCAATTTTTGTATACTCTTACGTAGATAGACTTGTTAACTGAAATATTGAGCTTGATCGTATCTATTATGGTCTTAACCTAAAATGTTTCGACCTGTATGAATTGTTGTATATGATTCATCTATAGATATACAAAATTATAATGAGGAGTTTACTATGAATATGTTAAATCTGGCAAAAGAAATAATAGATGGAAAGCGCATTTCACGAAACGATGACCTTTCCATCTTTTTAACTTGTGATTTAGATGAACTTTGTAAAGGTGCGGATCTAATCCGCGAGCACTTCATCGGCGATACAGTTGATTTGTGTTCTATTATTAACGGCCGTAGCGGACGCTGCCCGGAAGACTGCAAATACTGTGCGCAATCTGCTCATAATCATACGAACTGTGAAGTATACGATTTTCTCCCGGAGGAAACCATACTGGAAGCCTGCAAAATGAATGAAGCGGAAGGTGTACATCGTTTTTCCATTGTTACCTCAGGTCGTGCACTCAGCGGAGAAGAATTTGAAAAAGCAATTCATGCATATGAGACCATGCACAAAGAATGCAAAATCGATCTCTGCGCATCTATGGGATTTCTAAGTGCAGAACAGCTGCATCGTTTACATGAAGCAGGTGTAACAAGTTACCATCATAATATAGAAACTTCTCGTCGAAATTTCCCGAATATCTGCACAACTCACACATATGATCAAAAAATCGAAACTTTGAAAGTTGTAAAAGAGGAAGGCATGTGTGCCTGTTCCGGTGGGATTATCGGTATGGGAGAAACCTGGGAAGATCGTCTCGACATGGCAATTTCCCTCGCCGAGCTTGGCATCGATTCCATTCCGCTCAATGCTTTGATGCCGATTCCGGGAACACCTTTTGAAAATATGCAGTCACTTTCTGAAGATGATATTCTGCGAACCATTGCATTTTTCCGCTATATCAATCCTTGTGCCAACATTCGCCTGGCTGCCGGAAGAGCACTTCTGACCGACGACGGACGCATCGCATTTGAAAGCGGAGCATCCGCAACGATAACAGGAAATATGCTGACAACCGCTGCATGTGCTACAATTCGCAGTGATAAAAAAATGCTCGCAGATCTTGGTCGAGACGCGGTACCGGAATATCAGAAATAAAATAATAATTCGCATAAAATATTAAAGCAGCTGTCATTGACAGCTGCTTTTGAATTAGACAAGATAATTACTGTTTACGTATCCCACTCTTCCGTTCGCTTCTACGGTCCAGAATTTTCCGCTTCCTTCAATTACCAATACTCGTGTTCCGTTATAAAGCTGGTCAATTTCAGATGCCTCATCGGATGTGAAATCATTTCTGAGTGCAAGGTATGTTCCAGGGGCTACGCTTACTGTGTAGTAATCTTTTGTTGCCACATTGGAATCTGCCTTGAATCCGTGATCATCTCTTTCGCCTGTGTATGTTTGTCCTTCATTGTATTCTGAGATATATTTTGAACAAACATAGAGCTCTTTTCCATTAAGTCCGACTTTTGTCCAGCCATCATAATCGTCCGTGTCAACTACCACAACTCCTTCTCCATGTTTTAAAGTATACACCTGCTGTGCATTTACCGTTGGTGCGGTTCGTACTGCCAGATTGGATGCGGTGACGTATGCCTGTTTGTTACAAGGCTTTGCAAATGCTGTTGTAGAAATCCCTGTAACTGCTGCTGTTAATGTAAGTGCTACTGCCATTTTTCTCATAAATTTGTTCATCATTGTCGTTTCCTCCTGATTCTTTTTCATTTGTTTTGTTTACGTTCGTTTTGTCTGATTTTCCTAACTTGTTTTAGATTTTTGTTTTAGATCTTTGCTTTGTTTCTTTTGATGATGTAAATATAACAAGAGTTTCTTATCTTCAACTTGAAAGAATCTTAATAAAACCTTTCTTTTTGGCATTCATCACATTTCTTTCACATCTTTTACACATCCCGCACAAACTTTCCCAATACAATAACGCCATTACATCACATCGAATCAGCATACAAACTTATTCTGATAGTTATGTAAAAAGAAAGATTAGAAACTCGTCAATCCAGGCATAACGAAGAAAAGGAGAACATTATGAAATACAGATATTACTTAGCACTTTTAACAAGTATTACACTCTTAACCGCAACTGCGCCGATGACGATTTTAGCAGAAAATGCTTCAAACACAGAAACTACTGACAACAGCATATCTTCTGATGTTTCTGAAAATAAAGAGACGAAAGAAAACACAGACACGGAGAAAGACTCTTCAAAAAACAAACCGGAAAAACCAAGTGGCGGTGAGAAGCCTGACGGACAGCCGCCGGAAAAGCCGAACGGCGAGAATACTTCTGGATCTAAACCGGATGGTGAGCCTCCTGAAATGCCAAACGGCGAAGCTCCTGGAGGCATGGGTGGTCCCGGCGGCGGAGCAAATACACAAACATATGATTACAGTGGTGAACTAAATGGAAGTGTTACCGCTGATGGTACAGAAGAAACATCAACAGATACTACTGTAGAAGCGACAGAAAAAGATCAAAACGCACTGCTTGTTCATAACGGTGGTTCACTTACTGCAACAAATGATACGATAAATAAATCAGGCGATGATACTGACGGCGACAACTGCAACTTTTATGGTTTAAACTCAATCGCACTTGCAGTTGGAGAAAATTCCTTGTTAACAATCTCTGATTCAACACTTAGTGCAGAGAGTGCCGGATCAAATGCAGTATTTGCAACAGACAATGCAACCGCTTATGTTTCCGGTACTACGATCAAAACAGAAGCAGATAATTCCAGAGGTCTGGATGCCACTTACGGCGGAACCATTGTAGCTGAAAATGTCAGCATCGAAACCAAAGGTGACCATAGTGCCTCCATTGCCACAGATCGTGGCGGTGGAAATATTTCCACAGAAAACAGCACCTTAAACACAGAAGGATCCGGTTCTCCTCTTCTCTATTCTACCGGAACAATCGAAGTGGATCAGGTAACCGGAACTGCATCCGGAAGTCAGATTGCAGGTATGGAAGGACTAAATACGATTTTGATTCAGAATTCAGATCTCAGTTCTACCATCACTGATAAAACAGCTTCTGACCCTGTGGCAAACGGAGTAATCATCTATCAGTCCACCTCCGGAGATGCTGAAACCTCAGCCGGTGAGAAGGCTTTATTTCAGGCAACAAACTCCACACTTAGCAGCGCTATCACATCCGGTTCGATGTTTTATGTGACAAATACATCTGCAAACATTATACTTTCCGATACCGTATTGGAGTTTGATTCTGAAAACGCAAACCTCCTTCAAATCGAAGGAAACAATGCAAACAACTGGGGATCTGCCGGTTCCAACGGTGCCGATGTAACCTTCACTGCAATTGGGGAAACTCTTGCAGGCGGAATCTCAGTAGATACCATCAGTAGCCTGGATCTGTATTTACTGGAAAGCACATCGTACAGCGGAAATACCGCAATTACCGAAAACACAGATTCATCTGAATCGAAAGAATCTCCGATTACTGTAAATATCGACAGCACTTCTACCTGGATACTTACAGAAGACAGCACCATCACACATCTGAACGCTGCAGAAGGTGCACAGATCGTAGATGCCGAAGGTAATTCCGTAACAATTCTCGTCGACGGTGAAAAAGTTGTTGAGGGAACTTCTGCTCTTACACTGACAGTAACCGGCTCTTACACACAGGGAATCATCATCGGTACCGACAATGCGGTTACTGATACCACCATTGATCGTGCAGAATTTGAAAGCAAATTCTCGGCATAATATTTGAGGACAACATAAATATTGATTCTCTGATATAAATCCTCAGAATACATATTGAATTTCTATATATAATTTGGCGGCCACACTAATCACTTAGTGTGGCCGCCACTTTTTTTGAATCGATTTTGCATCTTGCTTCCCATCCCGATTCACTATGCTCTTATGCTGGCTTTCATTTGAATCGATTTCATAATTTGCTTCTTATCCCGATTCATTAATAATGCTATGCGATGTCAATTACTACATATTCAGCCTTACAGCCTGTCTTGAATTTTATTGCCCAATCAGAGATTCCGGAACTTACTTCAAATGTAGTATTTCCGTTTTTTCTTATTCCATAGGTCATGTCGTTTAATCCAAACCATTCGCCCAATCTGTTAATCGGGAAGAATTGTCCGCCATGTGTGTGGCCGGATAATACGAGATCCACGCCTGTCTTTTCCTGATTTTCAAAGTCATTTGGCTGATGGTCCAATACGATCTGATATTTTTCCGGATTTGATTCTGAAACCAGTTCTTCCATAGATGCGCGTGTTCTGCCGAAGTCTTCTTCGCTGCGATCCTGACGTCCAATCAATTCATAGCTATCCCCCAGAAGCACCTTCTCATCCTGAAGTACTGTAACTCCATTTTTCTCCAATTCAAGGATCAGATCATCCGCATCGTATCCTCTTCTCTCATTGTTATAATAACCCTTGTCATGATTTCCAAACACAAAATATACGCCGTATTTTGTCTCTAAGGTTTTTAACGCCTCACAGGAACGCATCATATCTTCTCGACTAGAGTCATCGTCTACAAAGTCACCGGTAATCACAACAACATCCGGATTTTCACTCTGGATCCGTTCTATTGCCTGTGCAAATCCTTCTCCGTCAAAAGTGGCTCCCAGATGTGAATCTGTAATCTGTACCAGATGAAGCGGTTCGACTGCTTTTTGTGTCTCGACCTGATATCTTGTTGCAATGATATGATGTGCTTCATACCATCCGTATCCAAAGT
>JAUNAE010000252.1 GCA_030527765.1 Eubacteriales bacterium | reverse complement strand
AACAACCTAACGGTTGTATGGAAAAGACATATAGTCGGGTTACACCCGACATCATAGCGTAACTGAACAGCAGGGCAGGCACGAATTACAGGACATCGAGCAGAAAAACACAGACACTGATACATGCACGGCTGAAAGAAGGGTTTACTCCGGACGATTTCAGAACCGTGATTGATAAAAAATCTGCGGAGTGGATGGGAACGAAGATGGAATCCTTTTTACGGCCGGAGACCTTATTCGGCACAAAGTTCGAGGGATACCTGAATGCACCGATGAGAAGTCGGGATCCTGCAGGAGATTTCCTGCAGAGAGTGATCGACAGCGGAGAAAAGGGGGATGACTATTTTGCATCGGGATGAGACTGCAAAGATTCTGCAGGTAGTAAAGGCTGTATACCCAAAGCATTTTCAGAACTATGACGAAGTGGATATGTTTTCGGCTCTCATTGGATGGCATGGAGTGTTGAAAGATTATAACTTTGATGTCATTACAGCCGGATTACAGGCTTATCTGGCAGCTGACAAGAAAGGTTTTCCACCGTCACCGGGGCAGATTGTGGATATGGTAAAGGCCACCGGAAGCGTAGACGAGGAGCTGACTGCAACAGAGGCTTGGGCCTTAGTAAAGCGTGCGATCCGGAATGGTATTTACGGCTCGGAGGAAGAATTTGCACGTCTGCCGAATCTCGTACAGCGGGCATTAGGTTCTGCGGATATAGTGAAATCTATGGCTGCCATGCCGAGTGAGACGGTGAACAGTGTGGAACAGTCACATTTTATCGCTGCATATAATCGCCTGATTGAGCGCAAGAAGCAGGATGATAAGGTTCCAGAGAATGTGCGGGCTGCACTAAAGGATGCAGGAAGAGCGGAGCGATTAGGTTATGCGATACCGGAAGCGAAACAGCCAGAAGCGCTTCCGGAAGCAGAGCAGCCGGAAGAGGTCACAGGTTACGAAATGACCGAAGAAACAAGCAGGAACATCGAGGATCTTTTAAGCAAGATAAGGGGATCAATCGCATGATAGAAGCTTATTTTGATGAACAGGACAATGAAAAAGTTGAACTTCACCTGACATCGGAGCAGGCAGAGATTCTAAAAACCGTGATCGGGCAGGAGTTAGAACAGTGCGGATTTGGCGGCAACCATCCGGAACACTGGAAAGAGCCGTTGATGGATATATTTTGGCAGCTCGACACGGACAATTAATAAACAAAGCGAAAGGGGAAAACACAATGTACATCCCAAAATTTGCGTGGAATGTCAGCGTTGATATTGACAATCCTCCGGAGAACTTCGAGGAACAGATCAGGGGATCCTTTAAGGACTTTACGCAGGGGACAGCTGAAAAATTCATGTACGAGGATAAGCTTGCTTACATCGACAGGATGCGACGTTTTATCAACAAGGCACCTGATGCCGATGACGCAGTAAAGGACATGATGCACGAGTATTTTGATTACCAGCTGGATAACGGCGGAAGACTTCCGACTGAGGAAGACTTTATGGATATGGGATTCCTTGAAACTGTGTATGAAAAGGGTGATCAGCCGCTTTATACGAGAGTGACAGGCGATCATCACAAATATGACAAGATTATGAAGCTGATGGAACGTGCAATCAAGACGGTGATTAACTACGAGGGAGAATGATGGCAGAAGCGGCGAACTACAAAAAGAGACTGAAATGCGAGCTGTACAGGGACTCGATGCAGAACTATAAAAAATATGCCATTCCTCCGGCACAGCTGATTATTGCAGATGTTCCGTACAACGTCGGAAAAAACTTTTATGGCAGTAATCCAACCTGGTATGTAGGGGGGGACAATAAGAACGGTGAAAGTAAGCTTGCAGGAAAAGCAGCATTCAACAGCGACTTTAATTTCAACCTGTATGAGTATTTTCACTTTTGCTCAAAAATGCTTAAAAAGGACGACACGAAACCGTGCAGCAGAGGCCGCAGCAGTGATAGCCCGTGTATGATCGTCTTCTGCTCATTCGAACAAATGCCGACACTGATCAGCGCGGCGAAGAAACACGGCTTTGTGCATTATATTCCGCTGGTGTTCGTGAAGAACTTTTCACCGCAGGTGCTGAAAGCAAACATGCGAGTTGTAGGCGCAACAGAAAACGCTCTCGTACTGTACAGGGACAAGCTGCCAAAGTTTCGCAATGGCGTACAGGTAGATGAGAACGGAAAGAACATCAGGAATACCGGACACATGGTTTTTAACTGGTTCTCCTGGGAAAAGGATTCAAAGGACGTGCCAAAGATTCATCCGGCACAGAAACCGGTTGCGGTCATCAAGAAGCTGATTGAAGTCTTTACGGATCCGGGCGACGTGGTGATTGATCCGTGCGCCGGAAGTGGCACAACATTGAGGGCGGCGCGCGAACTGGGGAGGTCTTCATTCGGATTTGAGATTGACAGGAATTTCTATAACCGTGCCGTGAATGAGATGCTGGCTCAGGAGAAGGAGGCACAGATGAACATCGAAGAGTGGCTGCAGATCAAAGAGGGGATGAGATGACAAAAGAAGAGGCTGTGAATTATATCAAAGCTTCCGGAAGAGAAGCAGTGCTGGAAAATGGCGTAGTCGTAGTGATTACGCCAAAACCCAACACGAAGATTATCAAGGAATTTGAAAAGCTTATCCGGGAGCTTAGAAAAGCCGGTTATATGGCAAGCATTGGAATTCGGGGAAAGAAGGTAGAAGAAAATGTCTGATGAAAAGCCAGTAGATAGAGTTGCGGAGGGATATAGAGAGAAGCAAAAAAATGATTATCTGATGGAATTGCCGATGAATATCATCAGGTTTTGTGAAAGCCACAGTTGCGTGGTACTTGTGGTGCTTGTTAGTGATAAGTACGACGTCGGAACTGCATTTGTAGTCACGTATAAGCATGACGGGAGTCACGGGTGGTGCTGCGAAAATGAAAGCATAAGTAGCGAATATATCACTCACTGGATGCCGCTGCCCGAACTGCCGGAAGAGGAGGATGTATGAGAACCAAAGAAGAGATTGCAAGTTGCGAAAGAATGTGGGGAATAGATTATTTTGATGCAGATAACTTTACCGGATGGATTAAACTGCCGGACTGCGGAACTTGCAGCGTAGTTTGTTCTATGGGAACTGGATCATGGACCGGATCATGGGAGCATGTATCAGTGAGCCCGCGCAAAAAATTTGACAAGCTGGGAAGAGAAAATCTTCCCACCTGGAATGATATGTGCGTACTGAAAAATATCTTCTGGAACGACGAAGAGGAAGCATATCAGATCCATCCGAAGAAAAGCGAGTATGTCAATATACAGACAAATTGCTTGCATCTCTGGAAACCGATAGGACGTGAACTCGGAGAACTTATTATGGCGGGGACGAGCAGATGAGAGAACGTAAGCCATATCGAAAAAAGTATTCTCAGTATTACGGCTTATCGTTTGACGGATATTATGCCGTTCATCACATCGACTTTAACCATGATAACGATGATATTTCAAATCTTATGCTTCTCCCACTCGCGACGCATACCGTATATCACACGACATAGGCTGAGGTACTGCGAACATTTCCGGATTTACGCAAAGATGACTTTCGAATCGATGCCGACTATAGGTTGCTGGATGAAGAGGAATATCAGCACGGTAATTATGTGTATCGCCTGAATGAAGCACTGGTTGAGTGCAAAAACTGGTTCATGTATCGAGAACAATTGTATGCAAATTGTCCGTATTTTAGAAAAGATGGAACACAGGCTTCGCCTCAAGAATTGATGTCGTATTTGATGAAGGAGGGAGATAAATGCCGATAACAACAATCATGACACTCACCATTGCAGTCCACTTGTATGTGCATCTGGTTGGAGAGCCGTCAGCAGGCATGATTGTCTCTTTAGTCACTGCTGTGCTGTTTGACTGCTTTCTCAAGATTATGGAGGGACCAAAATGAATGCATCGGATATTACACTTATGGAATTCTGCAAAAGAGTGAGCGATATTTTAGATTCGCTTGGCAGATCAGATGGTGATTGCGATGGGGTTGAGTGCAGTAGTTGCCCGTTTCATGATCACTGTTCGACGCTGGATATGATTCCATACATAGCTGATATTGAGGAACTTGATAAATGTGCAGAAATTGCGACAACATGGCTGCCACCGAAGAAGGAGCCGGAGAAGTCAGGAGAAAAAAACACCGGATGGCATGAATTTCATCTGACGCATGATGAGAATACCGGACATGATGAGATCGGTGACGGATGCGAGGCGCCGCCGTTTGGTGAAGCTGTACTTGTGCAGACGTGGCAAGGACGGCAGATCGGTTATTTTAATCGCGGTCATTTTGGAGTGTACTGGACAGGCTGTGATGAAAATGTATACGCATGGTGCGAATTGCCGGAGGAATATAAGCCATGATTGAAACTGAAGAAGCTGAGATTCGAGAATACATGAGACGCTTGCGGCTGTGCAAAACAGTAGAGCAGGTAAAAACGGTTTATTCGGATATGCTCGGAGAGCTTTATAAGCTCAAGGAGCTTCACAAAGACAGAATAAGAGCAAAGGAGAAAAAGCAAAAATGAAAGTAATGTTAGATAGTGGCGCATACATGCCGGAAAAAGCGCATGAAACCGATGCAGGATATGATCTGAGGTCTATGGAAGACAAGCTGATCCCGGCAAGAGGAAGCGCGTGCTTTGATCTTGGAGTGCATGTAGAGCTTCCGGCCGGAACGGTCGGAATGCTCAAGAGTAAGAGTGGGCTCAATGTGAAGCACAGCATTTTATCCGCGGGGGTTATTGATGCCGGTTACACCGGATCCATCGTTGCGAAGCTGTATAACAACAGTGATGAGCCATATCATGTTTTTGCCGGAGATAAGGTCACACAGCTTGTGATTATTCCGCTTGTGGAGGTAGGAGACCTTGAAGTGGTTGAGCGCTTATCAGAGGCAGAGAGAGGCGACAACGGTTTCGGAAGCACAGGCAGGTGACAACTAACTTGAGCAAATATCACGCACGCAAAACAGTAGTGGATGGGATTGCATTTGATTCACGCAAGGAAGCACGCAGATTTAAGGAATTGTCGCTGCTTGAAAAGGCAGGCGCCATAAAAGACTTGAAGCTGCAGGTTAAATACGTTCTCATTCCGGCTCAAAGAGAATTCACAATGGAAGTCTATACAAAGGGCCGGAACAAGGGTTGCTTTAAGCCTGGAAAGCTTCTCGAAAAAGAATGCGCCTATTATGCTGATTTTCAGTACATCGAAAACGGATCTCTGATTGTTGAAGACACAAAAGGTGTAAGAACGCCGGAATACATTATCAAGCGAAAGCTGATGTTGAAGAACTACGGAATTCGTATCCGTGAAATTTAAAGAACCTCAAAAAACTCTCACACATATATTTAAAAATCCTATTGGGGCTGAATCCTTTGGGGAATTCTCGTTCAGCCCCTAAAGAGGGGATCGGAAAATTGACGGTAAAAGAATTATCACAGCTTTATTATCTTGAAAAAGAGCGCCGATTGTAAAATGAAGTTGCACACTTAATACAAAAAATGATCCACAGGTT
>JAUNAE010000251.1 GCA_030527765.1 Eubacteriales bacterium | reverse complement strand
AAATTATCGCCGACAATATCCATTGCCCCGATCATTCCAATATTCAAAATATCAATCGCCTTGCATCCGGCCTCTAAAGCTTCTTTTACATATCCGCCGACGTTCTTGCGATCACCATTCTGCACCGCATCCGAAACCATCTGCATTTTTGATTCTGCTGTATTTGCGGCAGTCTTTGCAGCCGGCTTCTGTGCAGCTTCTTCTTTCTGTTTTCCGGCATGCTTAATATAGTTCAGACAGAATTCATCCTTATTCATGAGCGCTTCTGTCGCATAAACAATTCCCATCATCTGCTGGTTCGTCGGGTCCACAATTGCGCTGTCCATCCCGGTACTCATTGCCAGAGCCATAAACGCATAATTCACATTTTTTCGAACCGGAAGGCCATAGGAAATATTGCTGAGTCCACTTGTAATATGGATCTCCGGATATTCTTCTTTGATCTGACGGCAGCATTCCATAAATACAAGAAGTGCGGTCTGATCCGTCGCCAGTGTGACAACCAACGGATCGATATGCAGTCTGTTCGGTGCAATGCCGTACTGCTTTGCTTTCGCCATAATTCCGTGGAATACTTCCATACGTTTCTCTACGGTAGTTGGAATTCCGTCATTATCACAAAGCAGTGCTACACACTCCCAGTCTGTATCTGCGATTTCCGAAAATACAACGTCAATCTTATTTCCTTCCAGTGAAACAGAATTGATCAGACCTTGTCTTTTGCAGAATGGAATGGCACTGATACATACCTTTGCACTTGGGCTGTCCACGCAAATCGGTACGTCCGTTACTTCCTGCACAAGATCAATCATCCACTTCAGTGTTTCTGTCTCCACTTTCTCTTCAACAGATGCACACACGTCAAGAAACGTAGCACCGCATTCCGCCTGCATACGTGCACGTTCTTTGATAAAGTCCTCGTCACGCTCCGCAATCGCTCTTGCAACTGCCGGAATCGAACCGTTTAACTTCTCCCCTATAATAATCATATGTTTTTCCCTCCTGAAGGCTTTTTCCGCATTTGCCTTTGCTACCATTATTTTAATTTTCATCCAATCAAATAACAATCGCTTATATTATGATATAATTATACTATCTTACTGTTTTTTCTATCTTTTTATGTTTGATGTGTATTATAATAATGTAGAGATTGTCTCCTGCGGAACTCTAAGTTAAATCGCGAATCTCGTAAGAGGATTCGCGCGCGAGTTCGGCAGTTGTGAAGCAACTTTCTTCTCAGTCGGGGATTGCGAGCAAACAAACCAAATCTGCGGTCATTCTAAGCGGTACCGATCCAGGTCGAACTTCTTATGACTCACACGCCTCTCCGAGCGTGAGTCTTCTCGTCGGAAAAACCGCTCCAAAATATGATTACTACCATACACGAACAGGATCTCATTGAACTTGATCCGGAATTTCCGTTCTGTATCCGCGAAATTCCACTATATGCCAGAGACAATACCAAGAATCCCTTTCACTGGCACACCTATTTCGAAATTACATACATCCGCTCAGGCAAAGGGCACTATTATGCCAATGGAAAAATTTATGAAGTACAGGCCGGAGATACTATGATCTTCAACAGTGCCGAGCCCCATGGCTGGCAGATTCTGGATCAGCAGCTAGATGTTATTGTCATCAATTTTGAGACCAGTTTCATCTCTGTTTATTCTGAAAATGAACAGCTGGATTTCCTTCGTTCCTTTGTAGAACACGGAAGTAATTTCCAGAATAAAATCGATTCCAACGGAATTATTTCCAAAAAAATTCACACAATCATGCAGGAATTATTAGTCGAATGGTCTGAAAAAGAGCTGGGATACCGAACGATTATTCATTCGGATATCCTCTATTTGCTGACCCTTTTGACCCGGTATTATCAGGGAAAACCAAAATCAGAAGAGCTCCTGACACAAAAACAAAAGGCCATGGAACGTCTCAGTGCGGCCCTGATCTATATTAATGAAAACTGCTGCCGAAAAGTCACATTAAAGGAGGCAGCCGATACGGTTTTTATGAGTCCCAACTATTTCTCGCACTTTTTCCATAAGGCGACGGAGACCAGTTTCTCTGACTATGTCTCTCTCCAAAGAATACTGCGGGCAAATGAAATGATGGACAATACGGATAAAAGCATCCAGACCATCGCCCTGGAATGCGGATTTCAAAACCTCTCCAATTTCTACCGTCTGTACAAGAAACATACGGGAGCATCCCCGGGAAAACGGCCTACACGGTAAGCACAATTCCCCAACCACCGCTTAATGCTCTGCACATTTGAAGCGGGGACTTACTTGATTCGCTTAAACAAAAAAGGATTCCGACGTCTCCCCTCAGGAGACTGTCGAAATCCTTTTTATAGATCATCTTACTATTACTCTCCGCTCATAAAAGCACAAGAGTCTTCACAGCTGCAACCCGATCAGGCTGCTTTTTCCAGCTTTCTCAGTCCGGCAAACACGCTGCAAATCATCACAACTGCTGCCGCAAATGAAATCACATCTGCAATTGGACCGGAGAAAAGCGGTCCCATAACTCCCAGGTCAAATGCCTTCGGAAGAAGCAGAATCAACGGAACGCTCAGTACAAAATCTCTCAGTAGAGACAGAGACATGGACATCACCGGTTTGCCAATTGCCTGAAGGAAAATACTGGTTGCCTTCTGTACACAGCACAGAATCATAGTTGCAAGGAAAATACGGAATGCATAAACTGCAAATTCATTGTACAGAGCACTTTCACTTCCGAACAGACTGATAATCTGAACCGGGAAAAACTGGAATGCCAGAGTAGAAACAAGTCCGATAATGACTTCTGCCATTGTCATTTTATGGTAGATTTTTCTCACACGATCATAGTTTCCGGCACCATAATTGTAACCAACAATCGGCTGACATCCTGCTGCAATACCAACTACAAAAGCAATCACAATCTGGAATACTTTCATAACAATTCCGACGACTGTCATTGGAATATCTGCACCATATTTGGAAGCTGCGCCATATTTTACAAGTGTACTATTCATGACACCCATGGTCACAACGATAGACAGCTGTGTCAGGAAACTGCTGATTCCAAGAGGAAGAATTTTACCGATAATGGAACCTCGGAGCACAAAACTTGTGCGCTGAAGCTTGCAGCATTTAATATGAAACAGATAATAAAATCCGAGAATCGCAGACACAATCTGACCGAAAATGGTTGCAAGTGCCGCACCGCGAACACCCCATCCAAGTACAAACAGGGCGATCGGATCAAGAATAATGTTCAGAATACAACCGATAAATGTTGAGATCATAGCAAACTGCGGGCTGCCGTCTGCACGGATCACAGAGTTGATTCCATTCGTAAAAATATAAAATGGAATACCGATAATAATGATATCAAAGTACTCTCTTGCGTAGTCAATATTGTTCTCTGTTGCACCAAACAAAGAGAGAATGGTCTCTCTGCCAAGCCAGAACAGAACTACAAATACAACACTTGCAATCACAAAAAGTACCAGGGCATTTCCGATACTTCTATGAGAGTTTTCCTGATCTTTCTTTCCCTGACAGATGCTGAGATATGCAGCACATCCGTCTCCGATCATCAATGCAATTGCAAGGGAAATAACGGTAATTGGAAATACGACGTTAGTGGCTCCATTTCCCAGATAGCCGACTGCCCGACCGATAAAAATCTGGTCAACAATGTTGTACAGAGATGACACAAGCAGGGACAGAATGCACGGAATGGAAAACTTGAACATCAGCTGCCCGATCGGCGCCTTTGCGAGATATTCATTGGTTTTTTCGTTCATGGATACTTCTCCTTCTCATAAAATCTTTTTTAACAGTGCTTGAAAAATGAGGAAACTCCTCTGCAAAAAGCAGCTGTTTTTTGACAAAATAAAAGCGGCAGCGGATATGCTTTCACACATCGGCTACCACTTATCGGCAGAATTATATCAAAAACTTTTCCTCTTCGTAATAAGAAATATTTCACGAAATATCTCGGTAATTAATAGAATATCTGAACATTTTTCCCAATAATTCCAACCTATATTACAGATATTTTTTGATGGCTTCTTCCATAAGATCCTGGCCTGCTGTCGGCTCAAGACGCTCAACAACGTTGCCGTCACGATCAATAATAAACTTGGTGAAATTCCACTTGATAGTAGGAGTTTTCTCCAGATCCGGATCCATGCTGCGCAGGAAGTTGTTGATTACTTCATACAGCGGATGCTCCTTGTGGAAGCCCTGGAATCCCTTCTGGCTCTCCAGATAGGTAAACAGCGGATGTGCGTTCTCTCCGTTCACATCAACCTTCTTGAAACGATCATACTTCACGCCGAATCTCAGAGTACACATGCTGGCAATCTCTTCGTCACTCTCCGGAGCCTGGTTGCCAAACTGATTGCAAGGAAATTCCAGCACTTCAAGTCCCTGCTCATGATATTTCTCGTACAGATTCTCAATATCCTCATACTGCGGTGAGAAGCCACACTGAGTCGCAGAGTTGACAACCATGACAACTTTGCCCTTATACTGATCCATAGATACCTGATTTCCGTGAATGTCTTCTGCTTTGTAATCGTAGAACATAATTTATTTCCTCCTTTATGATTTTATATTAAATTGCGAATCTCGTAAGAAGATTCGCGCGCGAGTTCCCTCTGGTTATCCTAAAATTTTCTTTGTAAAAGCTGCAGCTTCCTTTAAGTCCTCACTGTTTGGTCTGCCCTTATGCATGGCTGCGAAAGATCCTCTGCAGTAGAAATTCTCTGCTGCAACAGCAATGCCTCTCTTCTCCAGACGTTTTTTGATATCCGGATAAGCACGCTCTGCCAGTGCTGAAGTAGAGAAGACAACGACTTTCTTGACCTTGCGGGAATCCAGCTGATCAATGTAGTTCTTCATCTTTCCATCGATGCCTGCCCAATATACCGATGCACCCAGGAACAGAAGATCCGCCTCCATTGCAGCCCCATTGCCGATGGATTCTGCCTTGACACCTGCGGTCTTGGCGATGCAGTCAGCAAGTTTCTTTGTATTGCCTGATTTAGAAAAATATGCCACTTTTACGTTCATTCCATCTTCTCCTTTTCTTACTCTCTATACTTTCATTTGTGTTTCTTTTATTTGTATTTCTGTTGTTTGAGTTTCTCTTACTTAGACTTCTCTTGCTTGAGTCTCTCTTACTTGTATCTCAGTAATTTATGCGTCCTTCGCTTACCTTTATTGCAATTATATTTTATAAAAGCGTTTTTGTAAAGTATATTTTTCAAGTAAATCGAATTCTTTCGATTCGGCTTAATTTAAAACGGATATGCGCAAACCACTCCGACACTTGCTCATGAAAGCAGGCTGCTTATTCTCCTTCTACAAGTATGCGTTAAATCGCGAATCTCGTAAGAGGATTCGCGCGCGAGTTCGGCAGTTGCGAAGCAACTTTCTTCTGCCGAACTCTGCGATCCGCCGGAGGCTCATCTCAGTCGGGGATTTAGACCCCCACTGAGACTAATTTGTTATCCCCCACTTATAGAAGATGGGGGCTCCCCGACTGAGATGAACTTTGTGTAAGTTGCTCGGGGCAAAGTGCTTT